>NZ_JBFUGW010000035.1:0-33963 GCF_056402735.1 Rhizobacter sp. P3_C12 | reverse complement strand
GGCGTGCTGGCCGCGCTGCGCGAGCGCGGCGTCGGCAGCGCGAGCGTCACGCTGCACGTCGGCGCCGGCACCTTCCAGCCGGTGCGCAGCGAGAACATCGCCGAGCACACGATGCACAGCGAGTGGTTCGAGGTGCCGCAGGCCACGGTCGACGCGATCGCGCGCACGCAGGCGGCCGGCGGCCGCGTGGTGTCGGTCGGCACGACGACGCTGCGCGCGCTGGAATCGGCCGCGCGCGGCGGCACGCTGCAGGCCGGCAGCCGCGACACCGACATCTTCATCACGCCCGGCTTCACGTTCCGCGTCGTCGACGTGCTGGTCACCAACTTCCACCTGCCGAAGAGCACGCTGCTGATGCTGGTCAGCGCGTTCGCCGGGTACGAGCACATGATGGCGCTGTACCGGCATGCGATCGCGCAGGGGTATCGGTTCTTCAGCTATGGGGATGCGATGCTGCTGGAGCGAAGAGGCCCGTGATCCAGCAGCGATTCAAAGCTTCACCGTGTTCTGCCGAATCCAGCTCGCGAACGCCTCCTCCGTGAGCGTGCCGCCTGCCAATGCCAGCACGGTCAGAACGCATTCCTCATCGTCCGCAATCAGGTCGTAGCCGTTCAAGGCGAGGAACAGTTCTGCCGCCACGAACGCCGTCCGCTTGTTCCCATCAACAAACGGATGGTTGCGCGCCAGTCCGAACCCATAGGCGGCAGCAACCGCAGCCGCATCCGGCGTGCCGTAGTGAGCCAACTGCTGCGGCCGGGCCAGCGCCGAGTCCATCAGCCCTTCGTCCCGTACGCCGATGCCACCGCCGTGTTCGGCCAGCTGCTCTTCGTGAATCGCTTGAATGGCCGCGCGATCGAGCCAGAGCCAGTCCGCCATCACTTCGCCAACTCGCGCAAGGCCGCACGACGCTTCTTCATGATCTGGCGCGCGACCTCCATCTGCGTCTCGAAGGCCGGATCGTGCGGCGTGATCCTGACCCCGTCAGGGCTTTCGGTGAGGTAGACGAGATCACCCTTCTCGACCTTCAGCCGCACCAGAACCTCCTTGGGCAGGATGACGCCGACCGAATTGCCGATCTGCGTGAGTTTGAGCGTGTGCATGGCAAGCCTCGAGGGTTATAACGTTCGTTATGTTATCGAGGCCGCCTCGGGACCACAACCAGGCCAGGTTCGAGCCTGAGCTTGCAGGACAATCCCCCCATGCTCCAGTTTGACCTCCTCAAGACCGAAGGCCTCGCGCGCCGCGGCCGCCTGACGCTGAACCACGGCGTCGTCGAAACCCCGATCTTCATGCCGGTGGGCACCTACGGCACCGTCAAGGGCGTGATGCCGGCCTCGCTCGAGGCGATGGGCGCGCAGATCATCCTCGGCAACACCTTCCACCTGTGGCTGCGCCCCGGCGTCGACATCCTGCGCCAGTTCGGCGGCCTGCACCGCTTCGAGGGCTGGACCAAGCCCATCCTCACCGACAGCGGCGGCTTCCAGGTCTGGTCGCTCGGCGAGATGCGCAAGATCAGCGAGGAAGGCGTGCGCTTCGCCTCGCCCGTCAACGGCGACAAGCTGTTCCTGACGCCCGAGACCAGCATGCAGATCCAGCGCACGCTGAACAGCGACATCGTGATGCAGTTCGACGAGTGCACGCCGTACGAGAGCAAGGGCCACCTCACGACCGAGGCCGAGGCCCGCACCTCGATGGAGCTCAGCCTGCGCTGGGCACGCCGCTGCCTGGCCGAGTTCCAGCGCAACGAGAACCCGAATGCGCTGTTCGGCATCGTGCAGGGCGGCATGTTCGAGAACCTGCGCGAGGAATCGCTCGCCTCGCTGGTCGAGCTCGACCTGCCCGGCTACGCGATCGGCGGCGTCAGCGTCGGCGAGCCCAAGGCCGAGATGCAGCGCATCATGGCCCACACGCCGCACCGCCTGCCGGCGCACAAGCCGCGCTACCTGATGGGCGTGGGCACGCCGGAAGACCTGGTCGAGGGCGTCGCCGCCGGCGTCGACATGTTCGACTGCGTGATGCCCACCCGCAACGCGCGCAACGGCCACCTGTTCACCCGCTTCGGCGACCTGCGCCTGCGCAACGCCCGCTACCGCACCGACGAGCGCCCGATCGACGAGACCTGCCGCTGCCACACCTGCCAGGGCTTCAGCCGCGCCTACCTGCACCACCTCGACCGCTGCGGCGAGATGCTCGGGCCGATGCTCACCACCATCCACAACCTGCACTACTACCTGAACCTGATGCGCGAGGTGCGCGAGGCGCTCGATGCCGGCCGCTTCGCCGACTTCGCGCGACAGTTCGCCGTCGATCGCGCGCGCGGCTTCGGTCCGGCCCAGCCCGCGCAGGCCCCGCCCGGCTGAGCCGGCCTCGCCCATCGCGCAACGCGACACCGATGATCGCCCTCGCCACTGGATGCACGGGTTTTCACCTGGGTCCGCTACCCTGCCGTGAAGTCGTTCACGCTCGCCGCCGTGGCGTGCGCACCAGCGACGGGCACACTCGACAGCTTTGCCAGATCGCCTCGCCAGCCCGACCCCGATGCTCCGCCGATTGATCTCGACGGGTGAGAGCCTGTGGGCGTCCTTGTACGCCTTCCTGCAGTTGCCAGGCCGCCCGTCCCAGGACACCGACAGCCGCGTTCAGCTGAGCGCGCTGCGCATCGTCCTGCTCAGCGGAATCACGCTCGAGGCGGTGGTCGCGCTGCACAGCTCATGGATCGGGCTGCAGCGCGGCGTCTACTACATCCTCGTCATCGTCATCGCGTTCTACGTGGCGCTGCTGGCGGCGATCCGCTGGTCGACGCAGCACCAGCGCCTGGCCAGCAACGGGCTGATCGTCATCGTCTACGCCGCCGGCCTCGTGATCGCCACCTGCGTGCGCATCCCCGAGGTGCAGCGCCTCGGCTACGTGTTCTGCTATTCGGCGCCGCTGCTGGCCGGCCTGCTGCGCGGCTACCGGCTCGCGCTCGCGCTGATGGTGGTGAACGTGGTGCCGTTCGGGCTGGCGGCCTCGGGCTTCGTGATGCCCAACCTGTTCGGGCTCGACGTCACGCTCAACACCTCGCCGCTGTACATCCACGGCCTGCTCTTCACCTTCTTCAACTTCTGCCTGCCGCTCGCGGTGTTCCGCATCCTGAGCGCGGTCAAGCACTCGCAGCAGCATGCGCAGCGCATGCAGGACCTGTACGAGGACCTGTTCGAGAACCAGGGCACCGCCGTCGTCGTGTGCCGCGACGACGGCCGCGTGCGCCGCGGCAACCGGCTGTTCGCGCAGCTCGCCGGCAACGGGTTCGACGACCAGCCGCTGTCTCGCTGGCTGCGCTCGACCGCCTCGGAGGGTAGCGCTGTCCCGAGTTTCGATGCCGGCACCGAATGGCTGGCCGGCGAGGGCCGCACGCAGCGCCGGCTGGTGGTGCGCAGCCGCTTCACCTGCGGCGACCGCCATTTCGCGGTCAGCTTCCAGGACGTGACCGAGCTGCGCGAACTGCAGCGCAACCTGGTGCGCAGCCAGGCCGAGGCCGAGTACCTGGCGTCGCACGACGTCGTGACCGGCCTGCCGCGGCCCGAGGGCATGGCGCAGTGGCTCGATCGCCAGCGCGCCACGCTGCAGGCCGGCATGGTGATCCCGGTGGTGTCCTGCGGGCTCGGCTCGCTGCGCCAGGTCAATGCGCGCTTCGGCATGGCGCAGGGCAACCAGTTCATCGTCGCGTTCGCGAACGCGCTGCGCGAGGCCGGCGGCAAGGACAGCTACATCGCCCGCACCCGCGGCTCGATGCTGAGCATCGCGCTGCCGCCGGTGCCGGCGGTGCAGGCCACGATGGCGGTGACGCGGCTGCGCCGGGCGCTGCCGCACCAGCTGCAGGTCGGCAGCGGCCACGTGCTGGTCGAGCTCGCGGTCGGTGCCGCGCTGTTCCCGATCGACAGCGCGCAGGCCGCCGAGGTGATGCACCGCAGCGGCGTCGCGATGGAGCTGTCGCGCGAGGGCAGTGCCACCGCCGAAGAGGTCGGCACGCCGATCAGCGAGCGCGCGGTGAGCCGGCGCATCGCGATCGAATCGGCGCTGGAGCGCGCGATCGACGACCGCGAACTGCACGTCGTCTACCAGCCGCAGGTGCGCTCGAACGGCCAGCTGCTGGGCTTCGAGGCGCTGGTGCGCTGGAACAGCCCGGCGCTGGGCGCGGTGTCGCCGGCCGAGTTCGTGCCGGTGGCCGAGCAGATGGGCTGCGTGTCGCGCATCACCGACTACATCCTCGACGAGGTGTGCCGCCAGCTCGCGCTGTGGATGGCGGCCGGCGCGCAGGCCCCGCGCGTCGCGGTGAACCTGTCGGCACGCGACCTCGACCGCGACAACCTGTTCGAGACGGTGCTGGCCGCGGTCGGCCGCTACGACGTGCCGGTCGGCGCGCTCGACCTGGAGGTCACCGAGACCTTCCTCGCCGAGCGGCCCGAGCGGGCGCTGGCACAGCTGAAGCTGCTGCGCGAATGGTCGTTCAAGATCTCGATCGACGATTTCGGCACCGGCTACTCGTCGCTGTCCAAGCTGGCCGACCTGCCGATCGACGTGCTGAAGATCGACCGCAGCTTCCTGCTCGACCTGCCGGGCAATGCGCGGCGCGAGCGCATCGTGCGCTCGATCGTCACGCTGGCCAACAACCTGCACCTGCAGGTGGTGGCCGAAGGGGTCGAGCGCGGCGCGCAGCTGCGCTTCCTGCAGATGCTGGGCGTCGACGCCTACCAGGGCTTCCTGTTCCATGCGCCGGCGCCGGCCGAGCACTGGACGCCGATGCTGCTCGGCGGCCTGCCGACAATCGAGGACCTGATGCTGCCGGGCGCCCCGCAGTTCGGCCACAGCCTCATCTGAAGAACACGGAGGCCGCATGACGGGAGAGGTCGATTACCTGATCGTCGGCGGCGGCTCGGCCGGCTGCGTGCTCGCGAACCGGCTCAGTGCCGACCCGTCGACCACGGTCGCGCTGATCGAGGCCGGCGGCGAGGGCCGCGGCGCGTTGATCGAGATGCCGGTCGGCGCGGTCACGATGCTGCCGACGCGGCTCAACAACTGGGCCTTCGAGACCGTGCCGCAACCGGGCCTGAACGGCCGCCGCGGCTACCAGCCGCGCGGCAAGGCGCTGGGCGGCTCGTCGGCGATCAACGCGATGATCTACACCCGCGGGCACCGCAGCGACTACGACCACTGGGCCGCGCTCGGCAACCCGGGCTGGTCCTACGACGAGGTGCTGCCGTATTTCAGGAAGGCCGAGAACAACGAGCGCCTGCACGACGAGTTCCACGGCCAGGGCGGCCCGCTGCACGTCGGCGAGCTGCGCAGCGCGAACCCGTGGCAGCAGGTCTGGTTGCAGGCGGCACGCGAGGCCGGCTTCGCGCTGAACGACGACTTCAACGGTGCGAGCCAGGACGGCATCGGCATCTACCAGGTCACCCAGCACCGCGGCGAACGCTGGAGCGCCGCCCGCGCCTACCTGCACCCGGTGATGGGCACCCGCGACAACCTGCACGTGCTGACAAAGGCGCAGACGCTGCGCGTGCTGTTCGACGGCAAGCGCGCCATCGGCATCGAGATGGCGCGCGGCCGTCACGTCGAGCGGCTGATGGCGCGACGCGAGGTGATCCTGTGTGCCGGTGCGCTGCAGACGCCGCAGCTGCTGCAGGTGTCGGGCGTCGGCGACGGCGCCTTCCTGCAGCGCACCGGCATCCACCTGAAGCACCACCTGCCGGGCGTCGGCCGCAACCTGCAGGACCACATCGACTTCACGTTCGGCTACCGCGTGCCCGACACCGCGCTGTTCGGCTTCTCGCCGGCCGGCAGCCTCAACGCGCTGCGCGAGTACATCCGCTGGCGGCGCGAGCGCAGCGGCCTGCTGACCAGCAACTTCGCCGAGGGCGGCGGCTTCCTGCGGGTGTCGCCGGAGTCGCCGGCACCCGACGTGCAGCTGCATTTCGTCGTCGCGCTGGTCGACGACCACGCGCGCAAGCTGCACCTGCGGCACGGGCTGTCGTGCCATGTCTGCCTGCTGCGGCCGCGCAGCCGCGGCACGGTGCTGGTGCGCAGCGGCGACGTGCGCGACGCGCCGCTGATCGACCCGAAGTACTTCGACGATCCCGACGACCTGGAGGTGCTGGTCGAGGGTTGGAAGCTCACGCAGCGCCTGCTGCAGGCGCCGGCGATCGCGTCGCGCCTGAAGCGCGACCTGTTCACGGCGGGTGTCGAAAGCGATCACGAGATCCGCGAGGTGATCCGCAACCGCGCCGACACCATCTACCACCCGAGCGGCACCTGCAGGATGGGCACCGACCCGATGGCGGTGGTCGACCCGTCGCTGCGCGTGCACGGGCTGCAGGGCTTGCGCGTGGTCGATGCCTCGGTGATGCCGACGCTGATCGGCGGCAACACGAACGCGCCGACGATCATGATCGCCGAGAAGGCGGCCGACCTGATCCTGGCCGGGCCCTGAGCGCTCAGGCGGCGGCCAGCAGTGTCTCGAGGCAGTGTTCTCGGATGCCGTAGAAGGCCTTGATCTCGCGGATCTGCGCCAGCACCTCGTCGACCGGCTTGGGCTGCGCGCGCTTCACCGCGAGGATCATCTTGTTCTTGCTGGTGTGCTCCAGCGCGACGAACTCGAACACCTGGGTGTCGTAGCCCTGCGATTCGAGCAGCAGCGCGCGCAGGCCGTCGGTCAGCATCTCGGCCTCCTGGCCGAGGTGGATGCCGTGTTGCAGGATCGGCCGCAGCGGGTGCGGGCTCAGCAGCTGCGGTCGGATCTGCTTGTGGCAGCACGGCGAGCACATGATGATGGATGCGCCGGCGCGGATGCCCATGTCGATCGCGTAGTCGGTGGCGATGTCGCAAGCGTGCAGCGCGATCATCACGTCGACCGGTTCGCGCGCATGGGTGCGCACGTCGCCGTGGCGGAACGCGAGCCCGGCCATGCCGTTGCGCTGCGCGGCGGCGTTGCACAGGCGCACCATGTCCTCGCGCAGCTCGACGCCGGTGACCTGCGCGTTCATGCCGCGCGTCGCGTGCAGGTACTCGTGCATCGCGAAGGTCAGGTAGCCCTTGCCGGCGCCGAAGTCGAGCACGCGCACGGCCTTCGCGTCGCGCAGCGGCGAGGCCTTCAGCGCGCTGTCGAGCACCTCGACGAACTTGTTGATCTGCTTCCACTTGCGCGCCATCGCCGGCACCAGCTGGTGCTGCGGGGTGGTGACGCCGAGGTCGGTCAGGAACGGGCGGACGATGTCGACGAAGCGGTGCTTCTCGCGATCGTGGGCGCCGGCCGCGTCGTCGGCCTCGTGTTCGACGGCGGCCACGCGCAGCGTCTGCTGCCCCTTCTTGCTGACCATCAGCTGCACGTCCTCGCTGCGGGTCATCAGGTGCAGGTGGCCGAACAGTTCAGTGGCTCGTTCGCGCAGGCTTTGCAGGCCTTCGGCGAGCGGCATGTTGCGGGTCACGTCGCGCGTGCGGTAGGTGTAGACGAAGCTGAGGGTGTCGGCATCGCGCACCTGGATGCGGCGCAGCGTGGCGCGCAGCAGGTCGGGCTCGGGCCCGCGGTACTTGGCCAGCACCAGCTTGACGAAGCTGTGCTCGTCCACGCTGTCGGCCAGCCGCTTGAAGAATTTGTCGCCGTCGCTCGTGCTGCTCGTCATCCGTCGCATTATCCCGGCCCCTCGGCCACCRCATCGCTTGCGCGGACAATCCGTCTCCATGAACCCCGACACGCCCTTCCCTTCTCTGAACGAGATCCGCGCCACCGCCGACCGGCTGGCCGGCAAGCTGCGAGAAACCCCCGTGTGGCGCTGGCAGACCGGTGCGGTCGCGACCCGGCTCGCACCGGCGACCGAGGTCTGGCTGAAGCTCGAGCTGCTGCAGACCACCGGCAGCTTCAAGCTGCGCGGCGCGCTGAACTGCATCGAGGCGCTGGATGCCGATGCGAAGCGGCGCGGCATCGTCGCCGCGAGTGCCGGCAACCACGCGATCGCGGTCGCGTACGCGGCGCGCATCGCCGGCACCAGCGCGACGGTCGTGATGCCCCGACATGCGAGCCCGCTGCGCATCGCCACCTGCGAGGGCTTCGGCGCGAAGGTCGTGCTGGTGGCCAACGTGCACGAGGCCTTCGCCGGTGCGCAGGCGCTGGTGGCCGACGAAGGCCGCACGATGATCCATCCGTTCGACGGCCCGCGAACCTCGCAGGGCACCGCGACGGTCGGGCTGGAGTTCATGCAGCAGGTGCCGCAGCTCGACGCGGTGGTGGTGCCGGTCGGTGGCGGCGGGCTGATCTCGGGCATCGCCGCGGCCGTCAAGCAGATCAACCCGGACTGCCGCGTCTACGGCGTCGAGCCGCTCGGCGCCGACGCGATGTACCGCAGCTTCCAGGCCGGCGAGCCGGTGAAGCTCGACGCCGTCGACACGATCGCCGACAGCCTGGGCGCACCGTATGCGCTGGCGTACAGCTACGGCGTGTGCCGCCGCTTCGTCGACGAGATCGTGCGCGTGTCCGACGACGACATGTGCCGCGGCATGCACGATCTGTTCATCGACATGAAGCTGGCGGTCGAGCCGGCCCCGGCCGCGGCGGTGGCCGCGTTGTTCGGCCCGCTGAAAGAGCGCCTCGACGGCAAGCAGGTCGGCCTGGTCATGTGCGGCAGCAACATCGACGCCGCCCGCCACGCCGAACTGGTGGCGCGCGGCAAGCCGGCCTGACGGACGGGACATGCCGCGCCGGCCGAAGCATCACTACAGCGTCTACGTGGTGGAACTGGCCGATCCGGTGTGGAACGAGCCGAGCTTCCGCAAGGCGAACCCCGACTACCAGCTGGGCAAGCCCTTCGTCTACGTCGGCATGACGGGGCTGGACCCCGACGTGCGCTTCGACAAGCACAAGGCCGGCATCCAGGCGAACCGCTTCGTCACGACGTATGGGCTGCGCTTGTTGCCGAAGCTGTACGAGGTCTACAACCCGATGCCCTACGACGGGGCGCGAGACATGGAAGTGGAGCTGGGCATCGCGCTGCGGGAGGCCGGGTTCGGAGTCTGGCAGGCGTAGCGCGTCGCGTCGCGGCGGGTGGCGGGAGGGGCTGGGGACTCATGCCGGGGCGGTCGGCCCGGGGGCCGACTCCACGAAGAAGATCGGCTTCGGGGGTGCATCGGCAAACTCCCTCCACTCACTTCGTTCGTTGTGGTCAAACAGTGCCGATGAGTCGGTCTACGAAGCGTGCTGCGCACGCCACCCCCGAAGCCGATCTTCTTCGTCGCCCCAGAAATCGCCCCCAGCCCCTCCCGCCACCCGCCGCGACGCTCAACACCACCCGCTCTTGTTGGGGGGAAAAGACTGAACAGACCGACGAAGCATGCCGGCGCTCGCATGCTCAACGGTCTGTTCAGTCTTTTCCCTCAAACACGGACGGGCGGTGCCCGCAAAGGCGCGGGTGGGCAGGGTGTGGAGCGCCAATCAGGGCGTGGCGCCGGAGCTGGCTGGTTTCATGGCCCGCGTGCGCAGCACGCTTCGTGCACTGACTGTCGCCGACTGTCTGACCACAACGAACGAAGTGAGTGGCGGGAGTTTCGGCGACGGGCCATGAAACCAGTCAGCGCAGGGGAGTCATCGCCCCCGGGGCGATGACCGCCACGACCGGCGAGCCACACCCTGCCCACCCGCGCCTTTGCTCGCGCCGACAGATCGACCACTAACTACGCAAACGAAATGCGGCATCCCAGCCAAGCTCGCGCCGCACCTTGTCGCCGGTGATCTGCCAGCTGGGCTCGGCCACGTTGTAGATGCCAGGCGCTCCGCGATCGACCGCCAGCAGCGCCGCATACGCTGCCGCATCGACGTGCAGCGCAGAAGGCTTGCCCGCCGCCGTCTCGACCCCGGTGCCCGGCCCGTAGAAGTGGCCGTAACGCAGCACCACGCCCTCGAGCCCCGGCGATTGCGTCACCAGCCGCTCCAGCGTCGCCACGGCTTCCACCGTGTTGGCCCGCGCCCCTTCGGCCTTCAGGTCCAGCGGATCGCTCTCGGCATGCGGCTCGCGCCCCGCGGCGTACACCCACGCAATGCTCTGCGCCACCATCCGCTTCGCACCACAGGCGAGCGCCGCATCGACCAGGTTCTGCGTGCCCTCGATGCGCAGCCGCGCGTTGCGCACCAGCGCCTCGTCGCGCGTCGCCGCGTCGCTCAACAGCGCAAGATCCGTCAACTGGTGCACGATCACGTCAGGCTTCAGGCGCATCGCCGTCGCACGCACCGCAGCCGCATCGAACACGTCGAGCACGATCGGCTCGGCGCCCGCGGCCATGATCGACGCCGCCTTCGCCTGGCTGCGTGTCATGCCGAACACGTTGTAGCCACCGCCGACCAGCAGCGGAACGAGCCGGCGACCGACGACACCCGTCGCACCGGCGAGAAGAATCTTCTGAGCAGTCATGAACTCATTCCACACCAAAGCGGTAGCCCCACCGGCAGCAGGTGCTCTGCGTCGGTAGGACAATCGCAACCATGTTGAAGAACCTTGAAGCCATTTCGCAAGCAGCACCGTCGCGTGGCGACGTGTTGCTGTTTGCTGTGTAGTTCCAGGTCTTTCGCACCATCGGAAGGCCTTGCGCCTTCCGGTCCCCAAAACCCCGGTCGGCACTGCCCCCGGGGTTTTTGCTTTTCAGTCTGCACGTTACTGCCATGCGCACCTACGACAAGTTGATCGCCACGATTCAGGGCCGCCAAAGCACGGGAGGCTTGCGCTCGTCCTTTGGCGTGTCCATCGACAACACCTCAGCCATGCAAGTTACGGGCTAGCCCAGGCGGATCTTCGCCGGGGCCGGCCGAAACAGCCCCAGTTTGAAAGATTCGTCATGACCCGCAACAACAACACCCGGCTCCTTCGCAACATCGGCGTCATCGCCCACGTCGACGCCGGCAAGACCACCACCACCGAACGCATCCTGTTCTACACCGGCGCGAATCACCGCATCGGCGATGTGAACGATGGCAACACCGTGATGGACTACGACCCGCAGGAGCGGGCACGCGGCATCACCATCAACAGCGCGGCCACCACCGTGTTCTGGAACGGTGCGCAGATCAATGTCATCGACACGCCCGGACACATCGACTTCAACATCGAGGTGAACCGCTCGCTGCGCGTGCTCGACGGCGCGGTCGTCGTGTTCGACGGCGTCGCCGGCGTCGAACCGCAAACCGAGACCAACTGGCGCCTTGCCGACAAGTACCACGTGCCCCGCCTCGCCTTCATCAACAAGCTCGACCGAGTGGGTGCCGACTTCACCCGCGTCGTGCAGATGATGGAGTCGCGCCTGGGCGTGACCGCCCTGCCGCTGCAACTGCCGATCGGCGCCGAGGACTCGTTCCGCGGCGTCGTGGACCTGCTCGGCCGGCGCGCCCTCGTCTGGCCGGCCGCCGATGCCAGCCAGCCGCCGCTCGTCGAAGCCATCCCCGACGACCTGCAGGCGCAGGCGACGATTGCGCGCGCCCGCCTCGTCGAGGCCGTGGTCGAACGCGACGATGCGCTGCTGCAGGCCTGGCTGCAAGGCGAGGAACCCTCGGTCGAGCAACTGCGCGCGGGCCTGCGCGCCGGCACGCTGGCCGGTGCCTTCGTGCCGGTGCTGGCCGGCTCGGCGTTCCGCAACCGCGGCGTCGAGCCGCTGCTGGACGCCGTCGTCGACTACCTGCCGGCGCCGGGCGACGTCGCCACCGAAGGCCAACCCGAGTCGGATGCCGACGGCCCGCTCGCGGCCCTCGCGTTCAAGGTCGTCTCCGACGACCACGGCGCGATGGTCTTCGTGCGCGTCTACCGCGGCCGCCTGCGGCCGGGCGACAGCGTGCTCAATGCGAGCACCGGCCGCACCGAACGCGTGGCGCGGCTGTATGAAGTGCATGCCGACAAGCATGTGGAAGTCCCGGCCCTGCAGGCGGGAGACATCGGTGCGCTCGTGGGCCTGAAGGACACGACGACCGGCCACACGCTCGCCGACAAGCGCCACCCGGTCGTGCTG
Source organism: Rhizobacter sp. P3_C12 (assembly GCF_056402735.1). Taxonomy (NCBI): domain Bacteria; kingdom Pseudomonadati; phylum Pseudomonadota; class Betaproteobacteria; order Burkholderiales; family Sphaerotilaceae; genus Rhizobacter; species Rhizobacter sp. P3_C12. The sequence goes on along the minus strand of NZ_JBFUGW010000035.1, from coordinate 21,945 downwards.
GAGAGCATCTCGATTCCGGAACCGGTGATCCACGTCGCGGTGGAGCCGCGCACGCAGGCCGACCAGCAGCAGCTCGGCAAGGCGCTGGGGGCGCTCGCCAAGGAAGACCCGAGCCTGCGCATCCGCCAGGACGCCGAATCCGGCCAGACCATCCTGTCCGGCATGGGCGAGCTGCAGCTCGAGGTGACGCTGGAGAAGCTGCGCACGCGCCATCACGTCGAGGTCACGGTGGGCCGGCCGCAGGTCGCCTACCGCGAGACGATCGCGCGCACGGTCGAGGTCAGCCACGTGCACAAGAAGCAGAGCGGCGGCCCCGGGCAGTTCGCCGGCGTCACGCTGCGCATCGCGCCGCTGGCGCGCGGCGAGGGCCTGCGCTTCGTCAACCAGGTGACGGGTGGCGCGATCCCGCGCGAGTTCATCCCGGGCGTCGAGTCCGGCGTGAAGCGCGCGGCCGAGACCGGCGTGCTGGCGGGCTACCCGGTGGTCGACCTCGAGGTGACGCTGCTCGACGGCAGCTTCCACGAGCGCGACTCATCGGTGCTGGCCTTCGAGCTGGCGGCGGTCGCGGCCTTCCGCGACGGCGTCGCGCGCGCGGCGCCGGTGGTGCTCGAGCCGGTGATGGCGGTGGAAGTCGTCACGCCGGCCGACTACCTCGGCGACAGCATCGGCGACCTGCACCGCCGGCGCGGCCACGTGCGCGCCCAGCATCCGCGCGGCAACGCGACGGCGCTGGAGGCGCATGTGCCGCTGAAGGAGATGTTCGGCTACATCGGCAGCCTGCGCGCGCTGTCGTCGGGCCGGGCGCAGTACTCGATGCACTTCGACCACTACGCCGAGGTGCCGCCGGTACTGCAGGCCGAGCTGCTGGCGGCCTAGGAGCCGAGCCCTCGCTCCAGCAGCGAGAGCGTGCGCCGGAACTCCCGGCGCACGCGGTACAGCTGGGCCGGCCGGTTGGCCCGGCCCAGCTCCAGCTCGCCGTCGATCGGCTCCAGCATCGCGAGCTCGTCCATCTTGCGGCGAAAGCTCACCTTGTTGACCGGCTCGCCGAGCACCGCCTCGTACACCGACTGCAGCTGCGGCAGCGTGAAGCGCTCGCCGCACAGGTGCACCGGCAGCGACGAGTACTGGCTCTTCACCCGCACCCGCGACACCGCCAGCTCGACGATGCGCCGGTGGTCGAACGGCAGCGCCGGCAGGCGGTCGGCCGGCAGCAGCCGCAGGTGCGCCGCATCCACCGGCAGCAGTTGGCGCGGCACCAGCGCGTAGTAGGCGATCGAGATCGACCAGCCCCGCGGATCGCGGGCCGCACCGGAAAGGGTCGCGAGCTGCTCCAGGTACGGGCTCGCGATGCCGGTCTTGTCGCGCAGCACGCGCACCGCGGCGTCCTCGGCATCCCGGTCTTCCTGCTGGTGCACGTAGCCGCCGGGCAGCGCCGGCATGCCGGCGAAAGGCTCGCGGTCGCGCACGTGCAGCACCACGTGCAGCGCGTCGTCGTGCAGCGTCAGCAGCACGACATCGACGGTGCAGATGACGGGCGGGAAGGTGTGTACAGCCATGCCGCGATGTTAGGGCCGCCCCCTCGTGACCTTAGTTAGTTGCAATGTTGATCTAACTCATCTAGAGTACGGTCACGTTCACGACGAAAGCCTGCGATGAACCCGCGAACCCAGCTCCTGATCATCGACCCGCAGAACGACTTCTGCGACCTCCCCGCCGCCTGGCGCCCTGCCGATCCGCTGACCGGCACGCCGATCGCGCCGGCGCTGCCGGTGGCCGGCGCCCACGCCGACATGCAGCGGCTGGCCGGCTTCATCCGTCAGGCCGGCGATGCGATCACCGGCATCACCGTGACGCTCGATTCCCACCACCACGTCGACATCGCCCATCCGACCTTCTGGCAGCAGCGCGATGGCAGCGCGGTCGGCCCGTTCACGCCGATCACCGCGCGCGAGGTGCGCGACGGCGCGTTCCGCCCGCGCGACGCCGCCGCGCTGCCCCGCACGCTGGCCTACCTCGACGAGCTGGAGGCGCGCGGGCGCTACACGCTGATGGTCTGGCCGGTGCACTGCGAGATCGGCAGCTGGGGCCACGGCATCCACGCCGACGTGCGCGCCGCCTGCAATGCCTGGGAGGAACGCCGGCTGGCCCAGGTCGAGATGGTGACGAAGGGCGAGAACCCGTGGACCGAGCACTACAGCGCGGTGCAGGCCGAGGTGCCCGATGCCGCGGACCCCGACACCCAGCTCAACCAGGCGCTGATCGACCGCCTGGACCGCGCCGACCTGCTGCTGATCGCCGGCGAGGCCGGCAGCCACTGCGTGAAAGCCACCACCGAGCACGTCGTCGACCACCTGCCCGGCGGCCGGCTGGAACGCGTCGTGCTGCTGACCGATTGCCTGAGCCCGGTCGGCGGTTTCGAGGCGCAGCAGCAAGGGTTTCTCGATGCGATGCGCGCCCGCGGTGTTCAACTCGCGACCAGCGGCGAGATCCTCCGTCGTCTCACCTGATCTGAAAGCCACCATGCCCCCTGTGATCCACAGCCTGCTGGAGACCGATCTCTACAAGTTCACGATGTGGCAGACCATGCTGCATTGGCACCCGCAGACGCAGGCCGAATACAGCTTCGTCTGCCGCAACACGCCGGCGTACCCGCTCGCCGAGCTGCTGGCCGACGTGAACCGCGAGCTCGACCACCTGTGCGCGCTGCGCTTCACCGAAGACGAGCTGGCCTATCTGGGCGCGCTGCGCTTCATCAAGTCGGATTTCGTCGACTTCCTGCGCATCTTCCAGTTCCAGCGCGTCTTCATCGCCGCGCGGGCGAACGGCGACACGCTGGAGATCATCGCGAGGGGCCCGCAGGTGCACGTGATGGCCTTCGAGATCTTCGTGCTGGCGATCGTCAACGAGCTGTACTTCCGCCGCTTCGACGCCGGCTCGGCGATTGCCGCCGGCCGCGACCGGCTGCAGGCCAAGATCGCGGTGCTGCGTGCCTTCGGCACCGAGCCGCCGCGCCGCAACCCGTTCGAGTTCTTCGATTTCGGCGTGCGCCGGCGCTACAGCGGCGCCTGGCAGCGCGAGGTGGTCACGACGCTGAAGGATGCATTGCCGCAGTACTTCCGCGGCAGCTCCAACGTGCTGCTCGCGAAGGAGCTCGGCCTGGTGCCGATCGGCACGATGGCGCACGAGTACCTGCAGACCTTCCAGGCGCTCGGCGTGCGGCTGCGCGATTCGCAGAAGGCGGCCCTCGAGGAGTGGGTGCAGGAGTACCGCGGCGACCTCGGCGTCGCGCTGACCGACGTGGTCGGCATGGACGCCTTCCTCGCCGACTTCGACCTCTACTTCGCGAAGCTGTTCGACGGGCTGCGCCACGACTCCGGCGACCCGGTCGCGTGGGGCGAGAAGGCGCTGGCCCACTACGCCAAGCTGCGCATCGACCCGCACACGAAGCGGCTGGTGTTCTCCGACGGCCTGACCATCGAGCGGGCGCTCGAGCTCTACCGCCACTTCGCCGACCGCACCCAGACCGGCTTCGGCATCGGCACCAGCCTGTCGAACGACGTGGGCCTGACGCCGCTGAACATCGTGATGAAGCTGACCCGCTGCAACGGCCAGCCGGTGGCCAAGCTGTCCGACAGCCCGGGCAAGACGCTGTGCGACGACCAGACCTTCCTCGCCTACCTGAAGCAGGTCTTCAACGTCCCCGCCTGAAGGAGCGCGCATGCTGAAGATCACGATCGCCCAGCTGAACCCGACCATCGGCGACATAGCCGGCAACGTCGCGAAGATGATCGCCGCGGCTCGCGAGGCGAGCACGCACGGCGCCGAACTGGTCGTCTTCACCGAACTCGGGCTGACCGGCTACTACCCGGCCGACCTGCTGGAGGAACCCGGCTTCCTGCAGCGCGTCGACGCCGGGCTCGACGCCCTGCTGCAGGCCTCGCGCGAACTGCCCGGCCTGCACTGGGTGGTCGGCGCGCCGCTGCGCCGCGACGGCCCCGGCAAGCGGCTGCACAACATGCTGCTGGTGCTGCATGCCGGCGCGATCGTGCTGCGCTACGCGAAGCAGCTGCTGCCCACCTACAACATCTTCGACGAGCGCCGCCACTTCGAGCCCGGGCCCGATGTCGCCAAGGTGCTGCGCATCGGCGACACGCAGGTCGGCATGATGATCTGCGAGGACGGCTGGAACGATGTCGCCGGCGACTACGCGGTGAACCCGTTCGAGCGCATGCGCGACGCCGCGCCCGACCTGGTGGTCTCGATCAACGCGAGCCCGTCGGAGATCGGCAAGCGCGAGCAGCGCCACCAGATCTTCGGCGACGCGAGCCGGCGCCATCGCCTGCCCATCCTCTACGCCAACCAGATCGGCGGGCACGACCAGCTGGTGTTCGACGGCGCGTCGTTCGCGACCGAGGCCGACGGCCGCGTGGTCTACGAGGCCCGCCGCTTCGTCGAGGACGTGACGACGCTGCGCTTCGAGCACGGCCGCTTCCTGACGCTCGCCGGCGACACGCCGCCGCCGGTGCCGGCCGCCGGCCTGCCGACGATGGCGTTCTACCAGGCGCAGATCGTGCTCGGCCTCACCGACTACGCGCGGCGCTGCGGCTTCCGGCAGGCGGTGGTCGGCTCGTCGGGCGGCATCGACAGCGCGCTGACGCTGGCGCTCGCCGCACAGGCCCTCGGGCCGCAGAACGTCAGCGCGGTCACGATGCCGTCGCACTACTCGTCGGCTGGGTCGGTGGACGACTCGGTCACGCTGTGCCGCAACCTCGGCATCGAGCTGTTCACGCACCCGATCGCCGAGCTGGTCACCGGCTACACGGCGCAGTTCGAGCGCAGCTTCGGCAAGCCGCTGCAAGGCCTGCCGCACGAGAACCTGCAGGCGCGCATCCGCGGCACCGCGCTGATGGCCTACTCCAACAGCTTCGGCCACCTGCTGCTGACCACCGGCAACAAGTCGGAGATCTCGGTCGGCTACTGCACGCTGTACGGCGACACCAACGGCGGCCTGGGGCTGATCGGCGACCTGTACAAGACGGAGGTGTTCGCGCTGTCGCGCCACGTCAACGAGGCCGCTGGCCGTGCGCTGATCCCGACCGCCATCATCGACAAGCCGCCGTCGGCCGAGCTCGCGCCGGGCCAGAAGGACACCGACAGCCTGCCGCCCTACGAGGTGCTCGACGAGGTGCTGAAGCTGCTGATCGAAGGCGATCGGCTGGCGCCGCGCGAGCGCGCCCCGTCGGCCGCCTTCGTCGCGCAACTGCAGCGCAGCGACGAGGGCCGGGCGCTGGTCGAGCGGGTGCGGCGCATGATCGCCCGCAACGAATACAAGCGGCGCCAGGCGCCCCCCATCATCCGCGTCCGCCCCCGTGCCTTCGGCAGCGGACGGCAGATGCCCATCGCAGCGCACATCCCATGAGAATCGTCCCGTCCCACCCCACCGCCGCGCAGGGCTTGCACCACGACACGGCCGTCTACATCGGCCGCTTCCAGCCGTTCCACAACGGGCACCTGGCGCTGCTGAACCAGGCGCTGGCGATCGCGCCGCGGGTCGTCGTCGTGATCGGCTCGGCCCACCAGGCGCGCTCGCCGAAGAACCCGTTCAGCTGGGAGGAGCGCGCCGAGATGATCCGGCTCGCGCTGCCGGAGGACGAACGCAGCCGCATCGAATTCCTGCCAGTGCGCGACTACTACGACGAGACGCGCTGGCTGAAGGCGGTGCACGAGGGCGTGCAGGCGCAGATCGCGAAGCGGGCCGATCCGCGGCTCGGCTCGATCGGGCTGGTCGGGCACTTCAAGGATGCGACCAGCGAGTACCTGCAGGGCTTCCCGGGCTGGCGGCTGCACAGCATCGAGCGCATCGCCGCGGCCGACGGCACGGCACTGCGCGATGCGTTCTTCGCCTGCGCGGCCGACGATGTCGACGCGACGCTCGCGGCGCTGGTCGGCCAGGCCCCGTCGACGACGCTCGGCTTCCTGCGCGCGTGGTCGCGGCTGCCGCTGTTCGCGGCGCTGACCGCCGAGTGGCACATGCTGAAGGCCTACCGGGCTTCGTGGTCCGCCGCGCCCTACCCGCCGGTCTTCGTCACCGTCGATTCGATCGTGCAATGCGCCGGCCACGTGCTGCTGGTGCGCCGCGGCCAGGCGCCGGGCAAGGGCCTGTACGCGGTGCCGGGCGGCTTCATCGAGCAGCGCGAGACCGCCTACCAGTCGGCGCTGCGCGAACTGCGCGAGGAGACCCAGCTGCACCTGCTCGACGCCAGCATGCGCCAGTGCCTGCGCGCCACCGCGGTGTTCGACCACCCGGACCGCAGCCAGCGCGGCCGCACGATCACGCACGCCCACCACTTCGACCTCGGCGGGCGCGAGCTGCCCGAGGTGGTGGCCGGCGACGACGCAGCCGCAGCGCTGTGGACGCCGATCGGCGAACTGCCCGCGCTCGAGGACCAGTTCCTCGACGACCACTTCCACATGCTGGACCATTTCCTGGGGCTGACACCGCGATGAGGGAAGAAGCCGCCCTGCTCGATCGCTACCGCGGCTGCCTGCTCGGGCTGGCCTGCGGCGACGCGGTCGGCACCACGCTGGAGTTCCGTCGCCGCGGCAGCTTCGAGCCGATCACCGACATGGTCGGCGGCGGCCCGTTCGGGCTGAAGGCCGGCGAATGGACCGACGACACCTCGATGGCACTGTGCCTGGCGACCAGCCTGGTCGAATGCCGCGGCTTCGATGCCGAGGACCAGATGAACCGCTACGTGAACTGGTGGCACCACGGCTACCTGAGCGCGACCGGCAGCTGCTTCGACATCGGCATCACCGTCTCGGGCGCACTGCAGCGCTACCTGGAAACACGCAACCCGATCGCCGGCTCCACCGACCCGAGGAGCGCCGGCAACGGCTCGCTGATGCGGCTCGCGCCGGCGGTGCTGTTCGGCCACCCGGACCAGCAGGCCGCGATCGACCTGGCACGCCGCAGCTCGGCCACCACGCATGCGGCCACCGAGGCGCTGGAATGCTGCGCGCTGTTCGCCGAGCTGCTGTGCCATGCGCTCGACGGCCACCCGAAGGACGCGATCCTCGCGAACCGGCTGGCCAGGCCGACGATGCCGAAGGTGCAGGCGATCGCGGCCCGCGAGTACCTGCACAAGCGCGAATCGCAGGTCACCGGCTCGGGCTACTGCGTCGCGTCGCTCGAAGCCGCGCTGTGGTGCTTCGCGCAGACCGACAGCTTCGAGTCGGCGGTGCTGCGCGCCGCCAACCTCGGTGACGACGCCGACACCACGGCCGCGATCGTCGGCCAGCTGGCCGGCGCGCACTACGGCAAGGCGGGCATCCCGGCGCGCTGGCTGGTGCGGCTGCACCAGCGCGCCGAGATCGAGGCGCTGGCGGACGCGCTGCGGCGCTGACCCGGCGTCACGCGCCGAGCGGCGTGACCGCGACGTGCCAATGGCCGTCTTGCCCATCGGTCACGATGCGCAGCGGCAGGAAGCGCTCGATCACCGCGAAGTTCGTCCGCGCGTGTTCCGTCAGCTCGGTGCAGCTGAAGCGCGCCGGCCGGCCGCTGCGCCACACCGCCAGCGCGAGCGGCAACACCCATTGGTCGGCCAGGTGCGGGCCGAGAGCGCCGCTGCCGGCCTGGTAGGCGCGCAGCTCCGCGGCGAGCGACAGCGCCACCTGCTCGGCGCTGCGGCCCCGCTCGCCGAAGCTGATCGCCAGCTCGGTGACGTGCTCGTGCGCGAGCGTCGCCATCAGCGCGTTGCCCGGGCCCTCGTTCTGGCGCAGCACCGGCACCTGCAACGCGTCGTCGGGCCAGCCGAACTCACGCTGCAGGATCGCGAGCTCGCGCGATGCCACGCTGCGCGGCACGGCCGCCGCCAGGGCTTCCGCATGGGCCGCGATCAGCGCACCGCGCTCCAGCAGGTCGTATGGCTGCAGTCCGCCGACGGCCGGCAGGATCTCGGCGACGAACTCGCCGCCGCCCGCCGGAAAGAAACCGTGGCGGCGCAATTGCAGCCGGCTGCCGGCGCCCAGGCGCTGCAGCAGCGGTGCATAGCAGCGCTCGATGAAGTGGAACGGCGGCGCCATCGGGTTGTGCGTGCCGCCGGCCAGCGTCAGCCGGCTCGTGCCATTCGCGAGCATCAGCGCCGGCCAGACGGTCTGCAGCACGAGCGTCGCGCTGCCGGCCGTGCCGACGCTGAAGACATGGTCGCCGGCGCACACCGTGCCGGGTTCGAAGACCAGCGACATCGAGCCGGCTTCGGCGCCCTGCACGCGCGCGCCGCTGACGGCCTGAGCCGCCTGCACGCAGGCCAGGTGCTGGCGCATCAGGCCGGGCTTGGGCCGGCGCGCACGGATGTTGTGCAGCGCAACGCCCTGGCCGGTGCACATCGCGAGCGCCAGCGCGCTGCGCAGGATCTGGCCGCCACCCTCCCCGGTGGCGCCGTCGAGTTCGATCATTTTCATTTCCTGTTTGTCATCGCTTCCTGCTTGCGCACCAACCCGGCCTGCGCAACGCTTCGGGCCTCTTCGACACGCGCCTGTTCGATGCGACGGCACGGCCGGCAGCGAACGGCCTGGCTGTAGATGTTGCCCTTCGCGACCTCGTACCACCACTTCTGCTGCTTGGCCGTCCAGACCTCGGCCTGGTTGCAATCGCGGCAACTGAACGCGCGGTCGACATAGAACAGCGGAAGCTGGCCATACGTGTTGTTGTGAAGCAGTTGCTCCGGATCGGCCGCCACCGCCCCCACGGGAAGGACGGACACCGGCGCGAAGCAATCGATGTTGCTTCGCACGGCACGCTGGATGCGCCGCGCCTTGATCTCGGCGCGGCGCTGCTTTCCGCTCTTCATCGCTCGCTCCTCCTCACCCCTTCACGCACACCACCTGCTTCAGCGTGTGCACGACCTCCACGAGGTCCTTCTGTGCTTCCATCACCGCGTCGATGTCCTTGTAGGCCATCGGAATCTCGTCGATGACATCCGCGTCCTTGCGGCACTCGACGCCCTCGGTCGCCTTCACGTGATCGGCCACGCTGAACAGCTTCTTCGCCTTCGTGCGGCTCATCACGCGGCCGGCGCCGTGGCTGCAGCTCTCGAAGCTCTCCGGGTTGCCCAGGCCGCGCACGATGAAGCTGCGCGCACCCATGCTGCCCGGAATGATCCCCAGCTGGCCGCGCTTCGCGCTGACCGCGCCCTTGCGGGTGACGAACACGTCCTCGCCGAAGTGGCGTTCCTGCTGCACATAGTTGTGGTGACAGTTGACGGCCTCGACGTGCGTCTCGAACGGCTTGGTGATCACCTGGCGCACGGTGGCGATCAGGTGGGTCATCATCACTTCGCGGTTGCGCGCCGCGAACTTCTGCGCCCAGCCGACACCGCGCACGTAGTCGCCGAAGTACTGCGCGCCTTCCTCGAAGTACGCCAGGTCCTGGTCGGGCAGGTTGCGCTGGTGCTGTTCGGCATCCTTCTTGGCCAGCTCGATGAAGTGCGTGCCGATCGCGTTGCCGACGCCGCGCGAACCGGAGTGCAGCATGAACCACACGGCGCCCTCTTCGTCGAGGCAGACCTCGATGAAGTGGTTGCCGCCGCCCAGCGTCCCCAGGTGCTTGCGGTTGTTGGTGTTCTTCAGGCGCGGATGCAGCTCGCACAAGGCATCGAACTCGTCGACGAGCGTCGCCCACACCTGGTCGACGGTCTCGGGCGGGTTCTCCCAGCTGCCCTGGTCGCGGCCGCGGTGGCGCGGCGTCGAGCCGTGCGGCACCGAACGCTCGATCGCCGAGCGCAGCGGGCCCAGGTTGTCCGGCAGGTCTTCGGCGCGCAGCGTGGTCTTGCAGGCCATCATCCCGCAGCCGATGTCGACGCCGACCGCGGCCGGGATGATCGCGCGCAGCGTCGGGATCACCGAGCCGACCGTGGCGCCGATGCCCAGGTGCACGTCGGGCATCGCCGCGACATGCTTGAAGACGATCGGCAGGCGCGCCGCGTTCGCGAGCTGCTTCTTCGCCTCGGCCTCGACGGGCACGCCGCGGGTCCACATCTTGACGGGCACGCCGCCTTCGATGGTTTCGGTGTCGTAGTTCGTGTTCATGTTCTTCTCGCTTGCTGATTCAAAGATTCAAAAGATGATGTCGTGCACCGACAAGAATCGGTGAAACGTTTCGCGCTCTATCCCCTGAGCTACGGTCCCCCTGATTCGGGACCGGCGGGACTCGAACCCGCGACCTCGAGCGTTGCAAGCTGTAGTTCCACCCGCATTCGATGCACGACATCAAAACCCCGGACCGGAAGCCCCCGCGTGGCGACAAACAATGGGGAGACGGAACAGTTTCAAGATGTAGTCCCACCCGGCATTCGCCACGCGACAGCTTTCAATCACTTCATTGCAATTCCAACGCGACCTTCTCGATCTCGCCGACCCAGTGCTGCGCACCCATCCGGCCTTCGGCAAACATCGCCAGCATCGAGAACACCGCATCGGAGAAGCCCCCGACGTTCATGATGTCCTCGCGCTCTGCCGCCTGCGTCGTCGCATGCGGCTGGATGTCGATGCACACCAGGCGTGCCTGCGGGTTGCGTTGCTTCAACAGCTCCCATTCGCGCAGGGTCTGCGTCGCGCCGCCCCGACGGGCGTCCACCCACGATTCGTTGTCCGACACCAGCACCACCAGGTCCACCTTCGCCTGCTCGGCATTCAGCAACGCGAGCGGCGCGCTGCAGTTCGTACCGCCGCCACCGATGCGGGCCAAGGCCTTCGCATTGGTCATCACCGAATCGCGGCCGTTCAGCGCGAGCTTCACGACCTTCTGCTCGAACGGCAACACGCGCGCCGTCGGCGTCTTGCGCAGGATCGCTGCCGACACCAGTGCTGCCACGTCGATGCAACGCACGGTGCTGGTGGCCGAACCACGGTGGCCCGTCACGGCCGAGCTCATCGAACCCGACACGTCGGGGCACACGACGACCCGGCCTTCGAGACGCGGCACGTTGGCCAACGCCACTTCCATCGCATCCTGCAACGCATCGCGCACCACCGCCGGAACAGCGTCGCCCGTCGCCATGAAGGCCGACATCAGCTGGTACGGCAGCACCCGCGCCTGCGACACCGCCTTCGGATCGCGCAGCTTCGCGGCAATCACATCGGCCATGCCGTCGAGCGCGAACACGCCATGCCGGGCAAAGGTGTTCAGGTTCTGACGCACCATCTGCCAGGAACCGGTTCGAGCCACCTTCGACCACTGCCGCGCATTCAACGACAGCGCCGTCAGCATCTGGAACGGCACGTCCGGCACCTCGGCAGCCTCGCCGCGGGCGACGGCCCGCTTGAAGCGCTCGAAGGCTTGCGTCAAGGGCGGCAACGCCGATTCATCGACGGGCTTGCCGATCAGCCACGCGAACCACGCGGCACGCCAGGCCTCTGCAGGCTTCGGATGGACCATCTTGACCACGTCAGCCAGCGAAGGCGTGTTGCCCACGGATGCGTTCAACAGCTGCTTCTCGCTGGCATTCAGCAACCAGTGTTGCACCAGCTTCTTCGGGCGCGTTCCGAGAGACTTGCGACCGACCGCACCGCTGCGGACGATCTGCACGAAGGCGCGCAGCATCTTGCCGTTGTCGACCACGCGGCCGAACACCTGGCCGAGCAACGCGACATCGCGTGCCGCCAACGATGCCGCCAGCAAAGCCGGCATGTCCTTCATGTGGGCGGCCTGGCGGGCATGAACCGCCGTCTTCGCGACGAACACGGCATCCACCTGCGCCGCCAGCGTCATCACGCGGCCCAGCTGCTCTTCGGCGCTCGCGTAGAACGTCTGGCCCAGGCAACCGGTGGCGGCCAGCTGCGCCAGTTGGTGACGCGGGCTCAATGCATAGGCCGGCGCCTGGTGATGGTTGGTCGTGTCCGCTGCAGGCAACAGCTTGCCCTTCAGCGTCTGGAACAGTTGGGTGTTGACCATGTGGGTTCTCCTCGCATTCAACTTGTGGCTGATCTATTGCAACGCATGTGCCAGATCAGGGTCCACGTCGATGACCATCTTCCAACCCTTTGATTTCAAAGGAATTTCCTCGATTTCTTGCTGCATTCTCCTGATGAGCACCAGCGTGCAGTTCCCGTACAGCTAGACTGAAAGCTAGTGAACTAGCGAAATGTCCATGTCCAAGCACACCGTCGTCATCGGCTTCCTCGGCACCCAGCTCGACGCCGGCCAGGGCGCCGGCCGCTGGGAGAAGTGGCGTCCGACGGTCTCGCTGGTGCAGCAGCCCGATGTCGTCGTGCACCGCATCGAGCTGATCCACACGCCGCGCCACCTCGGCCTTGCGCAGCAGGTGCAGCGCGACATCGCCTCGGTCTCGCCCGAGACGGTGGTCAACCTGACCCCGATGGACGTGGCCGACCCCTGGGATTTCGGCGAGATGTACGGCGCGCTCTACGACTGGGTGCGTGCCTACCCCTTCGACACCGAGCGCGAGCAGTACCGCGCCCACATCACCACCGGCACGCACGTCGCGCAGATCTGCATGTTCCTGATGGTCGAGTCGCGCTTCATCCCCGGCGTGCTGCTGCAGACCGCGCCGCCGAAGAAGCAGACGCACGACAACCCCGGCAGCCTGACGCTGATCGATCTCGACCTGTCGCGCTACGACGGGCTCGCCAAGCGCTTCCACCAGGCGCAGCAGGACGCGGTCGACTTCCTGAAGGACGGCATCGCGACCCGCAACCCCGCCTTCAACACGCTGATCGACGAGATCGAGCGCGTGGCCGTGCGCTCGCGCGCGCCGATCCTGCTGACCGGGCCGACCGGCGCCGGCAAGTCGCACCTCGCGCGGCGCATGTTCGAGCTGAAGAAGTCGCGCCACCAGGTGAGCGGCGAGTTCGTCGAGGTCAACTGCGCGACGCTGCACGGCGACGGCGCCGCCTCCACGCTGTTCGGCCACCGCAAGGGCGCCTTCACCGGCGCGGCCGCCGACCGTGCCGGCCTGCTGCGCAGCGCGCACGGCGGCGTGCTCTTCCTGGACGAGATCGGGGAGCTGGGCCTGGACGAGCAGGCGATGCTGCTGAAGGCGGTCGAGGAGAAACGCTTCTACCCGATGGGCAGCGACCGCGAGGTGGCCAGCGACTTCCAGCTGATGGTCGGCACCAACCGCGACCTGCGCATCGACGTGGCCGAGGGCCGCTTCCGCGAAGACCTGTACGCCCGCATCAACCTGTGGAGCTACGTGCTGCCCGGCCTCGCGCAGCGGCCGGAAGACATCGAGCCGAACGTCGAGCACCTGCTGGCCCGCGTGGCGGCCGAGAACGGCCGCGCGGTGCGCTTCAACGCCGAGGCCCGGCTGCAGTACCTGCGCTTCGCCCAGTCGCCCGAGGCGCTGTGGCGCGGCAACTTCCGCGACCTGTCGGCCAGCATCACGCGGCTGGCGACGCTGGCCGACGGCGGGCGCATCTCGTCGGCGCTGGTCGATGCCGAACTGCAGCGGCTGCGCTGGCTGTGGCAGCACCACGCGGGCGATGCGCCGGCGAGCGATGCCGTCGACCTCGATGCCTTGCTGGGCGACGCCGCGCAGGCACTCGACCTGTTCGACCGGCTGCAGCTGCAGGCCGTCGTGCAGCTGTGCCGCCGCTCGCGCACGCTGTCGGAGGCGGGGCGCCAGCTGTTCGACGTCTCGCGGCAGCAGCGCAGCGTCGTCAACGACGCCGACCGGCTGCGCAAGTACCTCGCGAAGCACGGCCTCAGTTGGGAGCGGGTGACAGCCTGATGCCGCGGCGGGGGAGTCGAACCCCCTGGCCCTGGCCGCGCGGCATCGCGCCATGCGGTATGTCGTTCAGGGCAGTGACCGTGGCATCCACTGCACTTCGGCTGTGTCCAAGCGCGAGCATCCCGTCGGATGTGGTGTCTCGCTGCACGGGGTCCGGGTCCGGACCGCGCACATCCCGCGCCGCCAACACCATTTCGTGCGGTCGCGGAGGGCAAGGGCACACCCGAAGTGGAGCGGGTGGCGCATTCAAGAACCAGGCTCGAAAAGCAGAAAGGCCCGGATCCATCGCGGAATCCGGGCCTCTGTGAACAGAGTCGAAGGGGGGCCTACGCCCTGCCTTCTCCCGGATGCCGTCGATCGTTGCCGTAACCCTTGCCCGCCCCCATGCCCATCGCCATGCAGATGCACTCGCCCGATGCGCGGGCGGCTTGCTGCAGGTGACGGGGAAGGTGGCGGCTGATCACGATGGGGTCCTCGGCTTCGTTGATTCGGTGCGCTTTTTCAAGCAAGGCGCGGATCGTAAAAACTCTTTACCGGTTCGTCAAGCATTACTTCACGGCATCCTTCAACTCGACCTTCACGAGGTTGTCCTCCGAGATCCGGTCGATGCGCTTGTTGTACGGGTCGACCCCGGCAAAGGCCGGCGCCTTGTCCACCACGAGGGCGATCGACTGCTTGCCGCTGCGCACCGGCCGGCGCTCGAAGTGCAGCACTACGTCCGCGCCGAAGCCCTCCTTGCCCGGCTCGGCGCTGAACACGCCGATGTCCACCGGCTCGTCGAGCGGCGCCTCGGTCTCTTGCCCCTTGCCGTCGGCGTAGAGCTTGCGCGCCTCGACCTCGAGCACCAGGTCGTAGCGGCCATCGGCGCGCTTCGTCGCGGTCGCGGCGGTCGCCTTCAGGTCGAGCAGCGTGATCTTCTCGAACAGGTCGGTGATCAGCGCATCGTGCTGCGGCCCGGCCTCGGCGCGCAGGATGCGCAGGAAATCGCGGCTGTTCGGGTACGGCGCGGCCTTGAAGGCATATTCCTTCAGCAACTTCGCGAGCGCCCGGTTCACGACCTCTTCGCCGACCACCTCCTTCAGCCAGTACATCGCGAGCGAGCCCTTCTGGTAGTGGATGTAGCCCTGGTTCTCGACGCGCGCCAGCGGCAGCTCCTCCACCACCTCGCCGCCGCGCTGGCGCAGGTAGCGGTCGAGCTCGTACTTCAGGAAGCGGCGGATCTGGTCGCGCCCGTACATCTTCTCCATCACCAGCAGCGCCGAGTACTGCGCCAGGCTCTCGACCAGCAGCTCGCCGCCCTGCTGCGAGCTCGGCACCAGCTGGTGGCCCCACCACTGGTGGCCGATCTCGTGCGCGGTCACGTAGGTCACCACGTCGATCTTCTGCGGGTCGGTCAGCCGCGAGATGAAGCCGATGTTCTCCGAGTACGGGATCGTGTTGGCGAACGACTGCGCGAAGTCGGCGTACGACGGGAACTCCAGGATGCGCGCCTGGCGGAACTGGTACGGCGAGAACTTCTCGCTGAAGAGCTCGAGCGACAGCTTCATCGCCTGCATCATCCGGTCGGTGTTGAACTCGTGTCCGGGCTGGTGGTAGACCGCCAGGTCGACCTCCTTCCAGCGGTCGCGCAGCACCGCATAGCGTGCCGACTGGATCGAGAAGAAGTGGTTGATCGGCGCGTCCGGCTTGAAGTGCGCGGTGCGCCGCCCGTTCGCCGTGGTGTCGCTGACGGTGTAGCCCGGGGCGATCGGCGTCTGGTCGGCGTCGGTCGTCACGGTGATGTCGGCATCGACCCAGTCGCTGTCCTTGCGGAAGCCGTTGTCGGCGCGCGCCGATTCATCTTCCAGCGTCGGCGGGCGCAGGTCCGGCGGCAGGCCGTGCTTGCGGCGCTTCGCGCGGTCGGTCAGCAGCCCGTTGCGCGACATGCCGATCGCCGGTGTGATCTCGGCGTTGTTGACGAAGCTGCCGTTGGCGACCAGGCGCGTCAGCGGCTGTGCGTTCGGGAAGCCGCGCTCTTCCAGCGTCGTTGCGAAGCGCAGCACCCGCGTCTCGTCCGGCTGCATCGCCGGCTCGAGCCGGTAGATGCGGTAATGCTCCTTCGCCCACTCGCGCTGCAGCGTCGCGCCGGGCAGCTCCACGCGGTCGAGCGTGGTGCGCTCGGGCCACAGCAGGTGCAGCGTGTCGACCGGCGCGCCGGTGCGGTTGCGCAGCACGTAGCTGCCGGTCGTCACCGCGCGCGCTTCGCGCGGGTACAGCTGCACGTCGAGCGTGACCGCGGTGATGCGCGGCTGCGGCAGCTTCTCGAAGGGCAGGAAGTCGCGCTCGTACTGCGCCAGCTGCGTGTCGCGCTGCGGCTGCGTCACGTAGGCGTTCAGCACGTTGGTGTTGTAGTAGATCCAGCCGCCGCTCGCGATCCACACCACCAGCCCGAGCGCCAGCAGCGCGCCGGCCCCGCCGTGCAGGTGGCGGCCCATGTGGGCCAGCCGCGGGCGCAGCGCCAGGTTCGCGCCGCGCCGCCACAGCGCATGCGACAGCACCGCCAGCACCAGCGCGAAGCCGCCCCAGTAGACCTCGAACCAGGCCTGCGCGATCCAGAAGCGGCCCAGGCCGTTCATGTCCGACAGCGGCACCCGCGGCGTGCTGCCGTAGTTGTAGAGGTTGTGCTCGAAGCCCGCCGCCGCCAGCGCGACCGACGCGACGATGTACAGCAGCATCACGCCCCAGCCGATGAACTTCTGCGGCACCAGCACCTGGACGAACACCGCGAGCACCGCCAGCAGCAGCGCGCCGACGGTCATCGGCAGCACGAACCACAGCAGGTAGGCCACGGGCTCGAAGCGGGTGTAGCCCTTCAAGGCCTGCACCAGCATGCCGGTCAGCATGGCGACCAGCGCCGTGGCCGTCAGCACCAGCGCGATCGCGACGATCTTCGGCAGCAGGTGCGCCCAGTCGGGTGCGGCGGTCGCGTCGACGATCTCGTGCATGCGGCGCTCGCGGTCGCGCCACACCAGCTCGCCCGCATAGAAGATCGCGATGATGATCGGCATCAGCGTGAACGCACCGTCCAGCGTCTGCACCATCAGCCGCGTCACCGGGTACGAGCCGCTGCCGTACCACTCGCCGCTGAACCACAGCGAGCCGCCGGCGTTCAGCACCCCGATGCCCAGCAGCACGAAGAACGCCGGGCTGCGGAACACGAAGGCCATGTCGAAGCGGGCGAGCCGCCACAGCTGGGCGCGGCGCGTCGGCGCATCGGCCCGTGCGGCGGGCAGCGCGCCGATCGCGGTCGGCCGCGTGGCCGGCTCGGCGGCAGCGGCCTTCGCCTTCTTCGACGCCTTCTTCGACACGGTCGCCACCGGCGCGCGCTGCTCGAAGCGGAACCGCCAGCACGCCAGCGCGAACACCGCAAGTGCGATGCCGGACCACAGCAGGCGGTTCGCGAGCATCGGCCCGGTCATCGCCGGCAGCAGCGTGTTGCGCTCGGCGGCCGTCCAGTACTTGGTGACGATGCCGAGCGCCGACAGGCCGAACGGGTCGAGCAGCGCCGCGATGCTGTCGTACTGCGGGTTGCGCAGCAGGCCGCGCATCACGAAGTACAGCACCAGCATCGCGATTGCGCAGACGTAGGTCCACATCATCGAGCGCGTCGCGGTGGCGGCGGCGAAGAACACCGCCGACACGATCAGCAGCGTCGGCAGCCCGAACGCGAACAGCGCGTACAGGTAGTGCGCGAGGTGGAACGCGCCGACCTTCTCGGCATCGACCCACGGCATCGCGACGCCGACCAGGATGCCGAGCGGGATCGAGGCCAGCACCCCCAGCGCGACCAGGTTGGCGCCGAGGAAGCGGCCCACCAGGTAGGCCCCCTTGCCGAGCCGCGTCGAGCGGATGATCGGCGCGAAGCCGGTCTCGTCGTCGCGGATCACGACGTTGGACACCATCGCGACGATGACGAACACCGCGAACAGGCTCATGATCGCGAGCGTCTGCAGGATCGCGAACGGCGAGTTCAGGTGCACGTTGCCACGGCTGCCGATCTGGATCGTGTCGACCGTGACCGAGCCGAAGGTCAGCAGGAAGAACATCAGGCAGCCGACCCAGAACACCGGGCTCTTCAGCTGGTAGCGCGCCTCGAAGCGCGCGACGTGCATCAGCATGCTGCCGCTCATGCCTCGGCCCCTGCCACGACCCCGGCCGAGGCGCTGCGGTGCTGGTGCAGCGTCGAGAAGTACACATCCTCCAGCCCCGCCTCCACCGGCGCGAAGCCCGGCGCCGGCGCGTCGTCGGCCAGCACGTGCACGACCGGCCGGCCGCCGCGCAGCCGGGTCGCGATCACGTCCATGCGGCTGCGCGCGTCGGCGAGCTCCTCCTTGGCGACCTCGCCCTGCCAGACGCGGCCCGCCATTTCGGCGATCAGCAGCTGCGGCGTGCCGGTGCGCACGATGCGCCCACCGACCAGGATCGCCATCCGTGGGCACAGATCGGTCACGTCGTCGACGATGTGCGTCGACAGGATCACGACCACGTTCTCGCCGATCTCGGCCAGCAGGTTGTTGAAGCGGTTGCGCTCCTCCGGGTCGAGCCCGGCGGTCGGCTCGTCGACGATGATCAGCCGCGGGTTCCCGATCAGCGCCTGCGCGATGCCGAAGCGCTGGCGCATGCCGCCGGAGAAGCCGGCGATCGCCTTCTTGCGCACGTCCCACAGGTTGACCTGCTGCAGCAGCGAGTCGACCGTCTCGCGCCGCTCGCCGCGCCCGGCCACGCCCTTCAGCACGGCCAGGTGGTCCAGCATGTCCCAGGCCGACACGCGCGGGTAGACGCCGAAATCCTGCGGCAGGTAGCCCAGCACCGCGCGCAGCCGCGCCGGTTCGGCCAGCACGTCGATGCCGTCGAACGCGATGCGGCCCGCGCTCGGCTGCTGCAGCGTCGCGAGGCAGCGCATCAGCGAGGACTTGCCGGCGCCGTTCGGCCCGAGCAGGCCGAACATGCCGCGCGGGATGTCGAGCGTCACGTCATCGAGGGCGCGGGTGCCGTTGGCATAGGTGTGCGACAGCTGGGCGATGGTCAGCATGCAGGATCTCCGTGGGGAGGTTGGGGAAACGAGGGACGAACGGGGGACTCTACGGACGGCGCGACGAAACGCCATCGCGGTGCGACAGGCCGCACGGCGGGGCGGACAGGCCGTGCAGCGGACGGAGCGGACGGATCAGAACGTCTTCACGCCGTTGACCGGCAGCAGCACCGACAGCAGCGAGCTGGTCGCGCACAGGAACAGCCGGTTGCGCTTCGGCCCGCCGAACACGACGTTGGCGACGCGCTCGGCCGTCTTCACCTTGCCGAGCAGCGTGCCGTCGGGCGCGAGGCAGTGCACGCCGTCCGCTGCGCCGCACCACAGCCGGCCGGCCTCGTCGACGCGGAAACCGTCGAACAGTCCGGCGCTGCAGGTGGCGAACACCTCGCCGCCCGCGAGCCCGCCGCGCGCCGTGACGTCGAACACGCGGATGTGGCGCGGGCCGCCCGGCTGGTGGGTCACGCCGCTGTCGACGATGTAGAGCTTCGATTCATCGGGCGAGAACGCGAGGCCGTTGGGCCGCACGAAGTCGTCGGCGACGCGCACGCATTCGCCGCTGCGCGGGTCGAGCCGGTAGACGTGACAGCCGCCGGTCTCGCTCTCGCCGCGGTGGCCTTCGTAGTCCGAATCGATGCCGTAGGCCGGGTCGGTGAACCAGATGGAATCGTCCGACTTCACGACCAGGTCGTTCGGGCTGTTCAGCCGCCGGCCCTGCACCCGGTCGACCAGCGTCGTGACGCGGCCGTCGTGCTCGGTGCGGGTGACGCTGCGCGAGCCGTGCTCGCAGGTGACGAGCCGGCCCTGGCGGTCGAGCGTGTTGCCGTTCGCGAAGTTCGACGGCGCGCGGAACACGCTGACGCGGCCGTCGGTCTCGTCCCAGCGCAGCATCCGGTCGTTCGGGATGTCGCTCCACAGCAGGTAGCGCCCGGCCGGCACGTAGACCGGCCCCTCGGCCCAGCGCAGGCCCTGGTGCAGTGTGTCGACGCGCGCGCTGGTGCGCACGCAAGCGCGGAATCGCTCGTCGAGGATCTCGAAGTCGGTCTCGGCCATGGTCTGCTCCCGGCAGCGCCGGCTGCCGGCCCCGACTGTAAGGCGATCAGGCCGACTCGACCAAGCGCAACGACTCCTGCAGCGCCGCCAGCGCCGGCGGCACCTCGCCGGCGCGCCACACCAGCGGCGTGACCCGCTCGCCATGCACCTTCGGCAGCGGATGCCACAGCACCGGCGGGCTGCGCAGCGTCGCGAGCACCGCCTGCGGCACCAGCGCGATGCCGGTGCCGGCCGCCACGCAGGCGACGATCGCGTGGTACGAGCTCAGTTCGAGGATGCGCATCGATGCGATGCGCCGGTCGCCGAGCCAGCGCATCAGCACGCGGCGGTAGGCGCAGCCGTCGGGGAAGCTGATCACCGAGTCGTCCTGCACGTCCTGCGCCCGCACGATCGGCGCATGCGAGGCGGCCGAGATGACGCCCAGCCGCTCGCGGAACAGCGGCATCGTCGCGAGCGCGCGGTCGGCCGGCGCCTCGACGATGAAGGCGGCATCGATGCGGCGCGCCACCAGCGCCGCCAGCAGCGCATCGTTGGTGCCGGTGCTCAGCTCGACCCGCACCTCCGGGTAGCGCCGGTGGTAGGCCGCCAGCACGGCAGGCAGCCGGCTCGCGGTGGTGCTCTCGAGGGCGCCGATGCGAAGCACGCCACTCGGCGCGCCGCCGACCACCGCCTGGCGCGCCTCGTCCGACAGGCTCAGCAGGCGATCGGCGTACTCGAGCAGCACCTGCCCGCGCGGCGACAGGTGCAGGCGCTGCCGGTCGCGGTGGAACAGCTCGGCGCCGAGCGAGGCTTCGAGCTGCTGGATGCGCGTCGTCACGCTGGACGGCACGCGGTGCAGCTTGCGCGCCGCCTTCAGGATGCCGCCTTCGTGCACCACCGTCCGGAAGATGGCGAGGGATTCGAGGTCCATGCCGCGATGCTGCCACGCCGGCGCCCGCCCTGTTCGCCTTTCCAGAACAAGTCGTTCGGAATAATTCAATATCGCGGAACAGGCGCCGTGACTAGCATGCAGGCATGCCGAACCCGACCGCCTCCTCCCGCCGCGCCGTCCAGGCCGCGCTGATCGGCGCGCTGTGCCTGGCCAGCGGGATGGGCATCGGCCGCTTCGCATTCACGCCGCTGCTGCCGCTGATGCAGGACGCCGGGCTGTCGCTGCCGCACGGGGCCTGGCTCGCGAGCATCAACTATGCGGGCTACCTGGTCGGCGCGCTGCTGTGCGCGGCCTGGCCGCTGCCGGCCGGYGTGGTCGGGCGGGCCGGGCTGCTCGCCACCGCGCTGGCCACGCTCGCGATGGGCMTGGGCGACGACTACCGCGCCTGGCTGCTGTGGCGCGGGCTGGCCGGGGTCGCGAGCGCGTGGGTGCTGGTCGGGGCGTCGTCGTGGGCGCTGGCGGAGCTGGCGCGCCGCCAGCGCAGCGCCTGGTCCGGCTGGGTCTTCGTCGGGGTCGGCAGCGGGATGATGCTGGCCGGCGCGCTGGGCCTGGTCGCCGGGGTGCGAGGCTGGTCGGCCGCCACCGGCTGGCAGCTGCTGGGCGGGCTCGCGGCCGCGGCGGCGCTCGTCGCGTGGCGACCGTTGGGGGATGCAGCCCGGCCTGCAGCCGCGCCCCGGGCCGCTGCGCCCGCCGGCGTCTTCACGCGCGACGCCTGGATCCTGATCGCCTGCTACGGCCTGTTCGGCTACGGCTACATCATCCCGGCGACCTTCCTGCCGGCGCTCGGCCGGCAGCTGTTCCCGGATCCGCAGGTGTTCGGCTGGGCCTGGCCGCTGTTCGGGCTGGCCGGCGCCGTCTCGACGCTGGTGGCGATGCGCTGGTTCACGCCGGTCGCCCCGCGCCGCGTGTTCGGCTGGGGCCTGGTGCTGATGGCGGTGGGCGTGGCGGCGCCGGCGCTGGCGCCCGGGCTGGGCGCACTGCTGGTGTGCGCCGCCTGCGTCGGCGGCACCTTCATGGTGGTCACGATGGCCGGCTTCCAGGAGGCGCGCCGCGTGGCCGGCGACGGCTCCGCGCGGCTGGTCGCGACGATGACGGCGGCCTTCGCGCTCGGCCAGCTGGTCGGGCCGCTGACGGTGCCGGCC
>NZ_JBFUGW010000034.1:0-34002 GCF_056402735.1 Rhizobacter sp. P3_C12 | reverse complement strand
GCCTCCAGCTTCCGCGTGCATGCGTCGCCGATGCTGGCCGGCAGTGTGACCGTGTCGCGCGACTCGGGCGGCGTCCGGGTCGCGATCGCGTCGCCCGACGGGTGCGCCAACCGCGGGGAGACGATCACGCTGACGGCCGCGGCGCCAGCCAACTTCAGGCTGGCGGGGTGGCTCGGCGACGCCGGCGAGCTCTGCGATGCCGCGGCCGGCACGTGCACGATCCGCAACCTGTCCCGCGATCTCGTCGTGGCGGCGGACTTCAGGATCCAGTCCTTCGTGCATCCGGGGCTGCTGAGCACCGCCTCGGACCTGGCGCGGATGCGGGCCGCCGTCGCAGCGCACAGCGCGCCGGTGTACGACGACTACCAGATCCTGACGCAGGCCAGCCACGGGTTCGCGCCGACGCCCGCCGAACTCGACGCCGGCGCCCGGATCACCTACGCCGCGCGCCCGCAGCAGAAGGTGTGCCGCGGCGACAGCTGCAGCTCAGTGAACGCGCAGTACCTGTGGTGGGACATCAACGCGGCCCAGAGCTACGTCTACATGTGGAAGATGACCGGGCGCCGGGAATACGCGGATGCTGCGGTGCAGATCCTCAACGCCTGGTCGGGCACGCTCAAGAGCCTGGACGGGTACTTCGACGGCTTCCTCGTCGCCGGCATTCAGGGCTACCAGCTGTGCGTGCTGGGCGAACTGCTGCGCGACTACGACGGTTGGGCGCCCGCCGACTTCAGGGCCTTCAAGACCATGGTGCGCAGTGTCTTCGTCGACTGGTCTCAATGGTTCATCGGCATGAACCGCACCGGGCTCTCCACGGACCGGGTCTACGCCAGCTGGGACCTGGCGATGGAGAACTGCCTGCTGGCCTACGCAGTGCTGGCAGACGACGTCGACACCTTCAACTGGGTCCAGGACTTCTACGTCCGCGGCGGCACGAACGGCTCGCTCGCCAACTTCGCGTACTACCGGCACCCCGGCAACCTCGTGCAGACGCAGGAGTCGGGCCGTGACCAGGGGCACAACACCCTCAGCATCATGCTCGCGACGAACCTGGCCGAGATGGCCTGGAACCAGGGTGTCGACTTCTATGGCTGGGACAACAACCGGCTCCTGGGCGCCGCCGAGTACGTGGCCAAGGCCAACCTGATGAACCCGGCGACCCAGGCGGCCTACGTCGTGCCCTTCGTGTACTGGCAGAACCTGCACTGGCAGGACGCCGAAAACGGCTTCTCCACCGACGCGCTCGGCCTCCTGCGGCCGGAGTGGACGGTCGTCCACGAACATTACGTGAAGCGCAAGGGTCTCTCGGCGCCCTATACGGAGGCGATGATGAAGCTCGTGGGCAACGAGACCGGCCCAGGCGGGAACGCCAGCGGCGGGTACGACGGCCTGGGCTATGGCACCTTCCTGTACACGAGGCCGGCGGCCTGGCAGCCGCTCGCGATCGCGCCTGTCCTGACCGGCAAGGCTCGCGCGGGGAAGGCGGCGCTGGACTGGTGGGGCAGCGCCGGGGCCCGCCGCTACGACGTCCTGCGTTCGCCGAACTCCGGCGGGCCGTACATCGTCGTGGCAAGCGGCGTCACGGACCTGCTGACCTATGTCGACCAGCCGCAGGTGCCGGGCACCTACTACTACGCGGTCGTCGGACAGGACAACGTCGGAAACACGACGGCCCGCTCGAACGAGGTCGCGGTCGCCGTCGGCGGGACGCGCCTCCTGGCGACCCTGGGCTTCGACACCGACACGACACCCTACGAGCACGACGCGGCGAACGGCCGCGTGGTCGGCCGGCTCGTGGGCGCGGCCAAGCGCGTCGCCGGAAAGAAGGGGAAGGCGGTCGACCTCGACGGCGCCAGCGGCTACGTCGAGCTGCCCGACGAGATTCTGCGCAATGCGGGTGACTTCTCGTTCGCGGCATGGGTCTACTGGCGCGGCGGCTCGCACAACCGCATCTTCGATATCGGCATCAACTCGACACGCTACCTCTACCTCACCCCCGGAACGGGCGACGGGCGGGTCATGGCGGCGATCAGCCTGTACTCCTACGCTTACGAGCCGCAGAGCGGCGTCGTCGGCGGCAGCCTGAAGCAGAACGAATGGCACCACGTCGCGGTCACGCTGTCGGGCACCCCCTGTGCCGATTCGAGCGCGTCCACGTGCCCTGCGGGCAAGGGCGGCAGCACCATGACGCTGTACGTTGACGGCAAGCAGGCAGTGCGGACGGACGGCATCCTCTTCGCGCCCGCCGATATCGGCTACACGCGCAACAACACGCTGGGCAGGTCCCAGTACGGCTCCGACGCGCTGTTCAACGGGATGCTGGATGACGTGCGGTTCTATGACGGCGCCCTGAGCGCGACGGAGGTGGCGACCCTGTACCAGCAGTGAGTCCGGCGGACGCGGCGGCTGTTGCTTTTGACGCGTCAGCCCTGCAGGACGCGCATCTGGTATGTCGCTACGGCCCTGCCCGCAGCACCTTGATCAGTGCCGCCAATTCCTCCGTCTCCAGTCCCGCCGCCGCGGCACGACGCAGCAACTGCGCCACGAACGCAGGAAACTCGGCATTGATACCTGCGTCGCCCGCCGCCCGCAGCATGCGCTCCACCGCCTCGATCGAGATCGTCATCGGGCTCTGCGTCACCTCGAAACGCCCCTCATGGATCATCTTCCCCTCGTGCTTGAGGAAGTCGCCGAAGCTCGATGAGATTCGTGCAACGACCTCACCGTACGCGTCGACGCCGATGCCTTCCACTTCGCTGATGCGCGCTCCGTGCAAGAAGCCGATGATGGAACCGTAGAGGTACGACAGCGTCGCCAGGTCCATCGTGGCCGCAGCCCCGGCGGATTCTCCGAGGTAGATCAGGCCGCCGCCGAACAGCCGCAGCAGCGGTTCGGCGCGACGGTAGGCGTCGTTCGCGCCAGACACGAGGATGGGCGTGTCCGGCGTTCCCATCTGGGCGGGCGCCGCCTGGAGCGCGCCATCGACATAGGCGCCGCCGTGCCTCTGCACCCAAGCCTCGCCATCGCGCGCCTCCTGCGGGCTGCCGGTCGTCAGCTGCACGACGACGCGGCCCGCGAGACCGCTCGCCACGCCGTCATCGCGAAGAAAGGTGTCGGCGGCCGCGTAGTCGTGCACGCAGATGACGACGAACTCGGCCGCCCGCACGGCCGCTGCCGCGCTGGCGGTGCGCAGGGCACCTTGGCGCACCAGTGCGTCTGCCTTGGCCGCGCTGCGGTTCCACACGTGAACGCGGTGGCCGGCACGCAGCAGCAACTGCGCCAGCGTCGATCCCATCGTTCCCAATCCCATCACGGTCACATCCATAGAGTCCTCATTGGCAGTAAGCCGGCTGTGCGCCGGGCAAGCGCACAGCGCGCCTGCGGGGCAAGAATGCGGCCGATGCGTGGCGGCCGTCGCTCACGAACGGACGTTTCCCGGACACGTTCGGACGCTGCTGCTCAAGGAAGGAACACGATGGTGATGAACTTGCGGGTCGAGCGCCAAGCCACATTGCCGGRCCCGGCGGCCTGGGTGCCCATCGCCGACCATCGCGTCAAGCTGCAAGCCGGCCCGCCGGTGCGCGGAACCTGCCGCACGCGTGACTTCGTCGCCCGGCACGGCGAGATCGACATCGTCCCGGCCGGCATGTCCGATGCCTGGGAGGAGCACGACGCGGGCAGCACGTTGACCCTGCACCTGCCGCACGCGCTGCTGCGACGGGCTGCGCAGGAGATGCGCTTGCCCGTGGGCCGCGCGGCACTCGCACCGCGGCATCAGTTCCGCGATGCGCGCATCGAGCACATTGCGTGGGCGCTGGACGCCGACCGCCTGGCCGGCTCGCCGAGCGGCCGCCTGTTCGCGGACTCTCTGGGCGTTGCGCTGGTGGTGCACCTGCTCGGCCACTCGGCGGCCACCGCGCGGCGCGAGCCGGCGCCGCTGTCGCCGCAACAGCTGCGCCGGGTGGTGGAGCATATCGACGCACACGTCGCTGCCGACCTCTCGCTCGCACGGCTCGCAGAGGTGGCGGGAATCAGTGCGTCGCACTTGAAGACGGTGTTCAAGCGCAGCACCGGCGTGCCGGTGCACCAGTTCGTCGTTCAGCGGCGTGTCGAGCGGGCGGTGTCACTGCTGCGCGGCGGCGAGATGCCGGCCAGTGAGGTCGCGCTCGAGGCAGGCTTCGCGCACCAGAGCCACATGGCGCGCTGCATGCGCCGGCTGCTTGGCGTCACCCCGACACTGGTCAGTCAGGGCGCCTGAACGGATCCGGCCATGCGCGGATGCAGAGTCTCCTCGTGAGGTGGCCAGCAATGCATGCCGCCGCCGGTCTCGCCAAGGGCTTTGCGCCAGACCTTTTCGGGAAACAACCCGCGCTCGCTCAAGGCGGAAAGAAGCTCCGGACCGCCGTGCGCTTCTGTCGGCACGCCGACGCGCTGTGAGCGTTCCCGCACGCTGATGAACAGATAGTCTGAGTCGTTGATTCCGCCGTCCAAGAAGCACACCCTGGTGACGTCGGCCCAGCGGAACTGCTGATTCCAGCCGTGCTGCGAATCGTCCACCACGCGGATCCGGACCTCAGTGTCGTCGAACTCGACGCTGACCCGTTCGCCGACTGACATTGGCAGCTTGGCGAAGCCGAATCGCGTTGCCCACAGGTACTTGGCCGCGAAGCCGCCGAAGACCACGCAAAACAGTACGGCGTTGACCAACGATCCATCGCTCTGCCGTCCCGTGTAGACCGGCCCCGAACGCAACATGTCGACAAGGTAGGCGAGGCCGCCACCGATCACACCCAGGGCGATCAAGCCGCCGAAGATATGCGCGAACCTCCCGCGCGCGATGCACATCGCGGAGATCGCGAAACAGAATGCGGCGGGCAGCCAGCGGAGCCAGGAACCGTCGTCCCCAGATGCCCAAAGTGCCAGCATCAGGCCGAAGAGCGAGGCGAAGACGAGAAGGATCAGTC
The DNA here is from genome assembly GCF_056402735.1 of Rhizobacter sp. P3_C12. NCBI lineage: Bacteria > Pseudomonadati > Pseudomonadota > Betaproteobacteria > Burkholderiales > Sphaerotilaceae > Rhizobacter > Rhizobacter sp. P3_C12. The sequence continues at coordinate 29,038 of NZ_JBFUGW010000034.1, read as the reverse complement.
TGAAGGTCAGGGACATCGCGGCGAAGTATCCGTGAAGATTCTGCGAGAGCCTTGTTGATTCACTACTCGTGGCGGCGATGGAATGTCGTTCAGAACGTCGAGCTGGCCTGGCTCAAGAACTGCGCAGGCCCATTCGATCCTCTGTAGCAAGCTTGGACCGCGCATGGAATGCCCGCTCGATGAGGCCTTTGGCGACGGCATTCTTGGCTAGCGGATTGAGCGAGAACGGTGCCTTCGGGGAGAACGAGACGTTCGCGCCCAGCTCGCATGGCTCGATCAATCGCAGCGTCACGCGCGGTGGGTTCGCCAACGTGGTTGAGCTGACGTTCATGACCAGTTGCCCTACCATCGCCCCCTGCGCGGAGCCATCGGCCCGCAGTCAGGCGCGATCGTCGGCGACCGATGAAGCTCGAACCAGAGTGCGCTCATGACATGCCACCCCACCTTCCCCGCCGCGCTGCAGCCGGCCGCATTGGATCTGCTTCGCACACTCTGCGTTGCAGACCTTGCGCCGGCGATGCAGGGCTTCACGGTGCTCGTTCAGGGAGAAAAGTTGTCTGCTCCCTACCGCGTCTACTACGAGCCGGCCAATCTTCGATCGGCAATCGCAGGCTCAACCGGCGACACCCGAATGCTCGCGCTCTGCCTCGGCAGCAGGCACTGGGACGGCTACATCCGCGAGGAATGCGTACGGGAGCTCGTTGCCGTTGGCCGGCCCTGGGTCGTGCCATTCGTCGTCCAACTGATTGGCGAATACGTCGTCGAGATCGTCGAGGCAGCGGCAGCTACCGTCATCTCCGACGCGAGTTCTGCGCAGTTCGCCGATTTTGTGCGCGAGAACCCGGCATTCATGGCAACCACGAGGCGGCGGGTCACGAGCTACTGGGCCTGCTACTACCGCAGCCGCTTCCCGGCGCTTCAAAGCTACCCGGCTTTCGTGGCCCTCGAGGCCATTGAGCGATTCCCCTTGACCGCCGTCGCGTAGTCTGCCGGCGTGCGCCCCACCAGCTTCCGAAAGTCCGCAATGAAATGCGCCTGGTCGAAGTAGCCCAGATCCTGTGCCAGCGCTGCCCACGAGACCGGCTCGCCGGCCTGCACGCGGGCGACGGCCTCGTGCAGCCGGTAGCGCTGGATCACCCATTTGGGGCCGACCCCCACGTATTCGGCAAACAGCCGTTGCAGCGCGCGCAGCGTCAAGCCGTGGCGTTCGGCGAGGTCGGCGGCCGCGACGAGCTCGCGATCGTCGACGATCGAATCGACGATGTGCGCCGCCAGCAGCGCCTGCGGGTCGGGCCTGGGCACGCGTGGCGCGAGGAAGCGCTCGGCGGCTTCCACGGCATCGGCCATGTCCTCATGCCCGAGCACGTCGGCCAGCACCCGCGCAGCGTCGCCGAACAGCTCCGCCAGCGGCAGGTGGCGGTCGGCCAGCTCCGACACCGGCCGCTGCAGGATGCCGCGAAACGCGCCGGGACGGAACTTGATGCCGAAGGCCTGCGAGTCGCCCTCCAGCAAGGTCGTCCAGCGGCAGGTGTGGACGCCGTGGGCGGCCATGCGGCCGGGCTCGATGACGATGTGCACGTTCGGGTGCGGCAGCGTCTCCTGCACCTGCGGGGGCTGGCCGGCAAGGCGCCAGCGCACGCGCCAGAAGTGCTCGACGGTGTCTGCCAGCCCCGGCGTCGGCGCGGCCCGCTCGTGCGTGAAGGCGCCCTCGGCGACACGGTGCAGCACGCCGCGCGCTTCTTGCGCGACCTGTCGTCGCGTTTTTCCAATCGGCAGCGCGGGAGGGGGCATTCCAATGCGGGCATCGCCAAGTCCGGACGATGATGCCATGTCCCTCGACCACGTTCTCGCACCCATCGACAGGAGATCACCATGAGTACACGCCACGCCACCGGCCCCTTCGACGTGGCGCTCGCGCCGCAGCCGCTCAGCGACGTGGCCGCGCCTGCGGGCCTCGGCCGCATGTCGCTCGACAAGCGATTCCACGGCGAACTGGAGGCCACGAGCCAGGGCGAGATGCTCTCGTGGCGCGACGCCGCCAAGACCTCGGGCGGCTACGTCGCGCTGGAACTCGTGCGCGGCACGCTCGCCGGCCGCGAGGGCAGCTTCGTGCTGCAGCACAGCTCGACGATGGCCGCCGGCGTGCCGCAGCAGTCCATCACCGTCGTGCCGGGCTCGGGCACCGGCGCGCTGGCCGGGCTCTCGGGGCGCATGGAGGTCGTCATCGGCGAGGGCGGTGCGCACGCGTATCGGTTCGACTGGGGCTTGCCGGATTGAGCCACTTCCGCAGTTTCGGAGAAGCGCTGTCGAACCGTGAACGATACAAACGCGGGTCTCAAACCAAGGAGATCACATGTGCCACGGTATCGAACTCGCGAGTCGCCAGACGGAACTCGCTTCCAAGTGGAGCCACTGGATCCGCCAGTCCCACCGCTGGCTGTCGATGGCTTTCACGCTGACGGTCGTCGCCAACTTCATCGTGCGGGCCCGCGGCGAGCCCCCCGCGTGGGTGACCTACTCGCCGCTGATCCCGCTCTTCCTGCTGCTGTTCAGCGGCCTCTACATGTTTGCGTTGCCGTATGCGAGGCGCTGGCGCGGCACTGGCGCTCTGCGTCAGACCTGACCTTCGGCCGAGCGCCGCCGCCGCGCCTGCAACACAACACCCACCAGCCCCAAACCCAACAGCATCGCCATGGCGGGCTCAGGCACCGAAGAAGCAAGCGTCATCGTTCCACGCCATTCGGTGTTGCCGTACAGGTACCCGCGAACGTCGTAGTCGCCGATGAGCGAGTGATTGCCCAGCGTGCCGAAGAAATACGCCGTGGGGCGCGTCAGGTCGAGGCTGGGGTGCGTCACCTGCATCGCCACCGAGTCGCCGACCACCGACAGCGAGGTCACGTTGCCGACGACGGCACCTTCGACGAACACATGGCCGTAGAGGCCTGCCTTGGCATCGAACGAGTCCAGATCGATGGTCACCGGGCGGGTGAACAGCGGGCCGCTGGGGACGGGGTTGTTCGGCCCGCCGTACACCGCGCCGAAGAGCCAGCTCCCCGTCCAGGTGCCGAACAGGTCGGAGATCTGCGCGGCCATGGCCCCGAACGAGCTCACGGACAAGGCCGTCCCGAGGGTGGCTGCGGCCACCATCTTTCCAAATCGATTCGACATCCCGATCCTCCCTGCAATTGTTGGTGATTCAATGGTAAGCACGAATTGCACCACTCCGGATGACAGCCCGATGCCGTATCAAATGCTTGCCAATGCCGTGCTCCTGCTGCACCTCGCCATCGTGCTGTTCGTGGTCGGCGGCCTGGTGTTGATCGTCGTCGGCAACCTGCGCGGCTGGTGTGCGGTGAACTCGCTCTGGTTCAGGCTGGTGCACGTCGGCACCATCGGCATCGTCGTCGCCGAATCATGGTGGGGCATCGAATGTCCGTTGACCACGCTCGAGATGTGGCTGCGCGCCCAGGCCAAGGTCTCGACCTATTCGGGCGGCTTCATCGAGCACTGGCTGCAGTCCGTCCTGTTCTGGGATGCGCCGCCATGGGTGTTCACCGTGGCGTACTCTGTGTTCGGGCTCGCCGTCGTTGCCGTCTGGTGGCGTTTCCCGCCGAAGCGTAAGGTTCGCCCGGCTCGACACGACCCAGCCCGACACGACCCTCCAGGAGCGTTTCGATGATCACCCCTTCCCGCGCACCCCGCCGCCGCCTGCTCGCCGCTGCCGCCTTGCTCGTCGGCACCGGCGCCGTGATGACCCTCTCCGCCATGGCCGGCGGCATGGGCGGTGAAGCCAGGCTCATCCCGCCGTTCGCGCCCACCGCCACCGCGACAGCCTCCACCGCCCCCACCGAAACCGCCGTCCTCGCCGGTGGCTGCTTCTGGGGCGTGCAGGCCGTCTTCCAGCACGTCAAGGGCGTCACCAACGCCGTCTCCGGCTACGCGGGCGGCGAGGCGTCCACCGCCGTCTACGAATCCGTCGGCAGCGGCTCCACCGGCCACGCCGAGGCGGTGCAGGTCACCTACGACCCCAAGCAGGTCAGCTACGCCCAGCTGCTGCAGATCTACTTCTCGGTGGCGCACGACCCCACGCAACTCAACCGCCAGGGGCCGGATTCCGGCACGCAGTACCGCTCGGCGATCTTCCCGACCAATGAAGACCAGGCCCGCACCGCGCGCGCCTACGTCGAGCAGCTCGACAAGGCCCACGCCTTCAAGTCGCCGATCGCGACCCGCATCGAACCCGGCCGCCGCTTCTTCCCGGCCGAGTCCTATCACCAGGATTACCTCGCCCGCAACCCGCGGCAGCCGTACATCGTCTTCAACGACCTGCCCAAGCTCGACGACCTGAAGCGCCTGTTCCCGCAGGCGTGGCGCGCCGAGCCGGTGCTGGTGGCATCGAAGTCCGCAGCCAGCTGATCAAAAAAAAGCCAGCGGCCCGGGAAGGGACCGCTGGCGGGATCAAGGTTGGCAGTGGCAACTGCTGCACGGATGATACTGTATAAAAAAACAGCCCAGGCCAGATCACCCGCAAACCATTCACAGATCTTTACCCCCCAGCCAATCCCGCTTCACCCCCGCCCGCGACCATTCATTCCATCGACCCACCTCCCGCGGGTCTTGTTGGAGAAGACGATGAGCGACGTGAGCACTTTCGACGCGCTGCCGCAGGACAAGCCGCGCGGCATCAAGCGCCTGCTGGGCGGCATGCTGCTGGCAGTGGCCGGCACGGTGGCCCTCTCGGCGTGGGCCCAGAACCCCCCGCCGGGCCCCGGCTTCAGCCACGGTGCCCGCATGCACCACACCGGCATGGGCGGCCCCGGCATGTTCATGGGCCGGCCCGAGCAACTCAACCGCATGGTCGATCGGATGCTCGACGGCGTCGGCGCCAGCGAGGCGCAGCGCACCCAGATCAAGCAGATCGTGCAGGCCGCGGCCGCCGACCTGAAGACCCAGCACGAATCGGCCAAGGGGCTGCACGAGAAGGGCCTGCAACTGCTGGCCGCCCCGACCATCGACGCCGCCGCCGTCGAATCGCTGCGCCAGCAGACCGAGGCCCAGCACGACCAGGCCAGCCGCCGCATCACGCAAGGCCTGATCGACGTCGCCAAGGTGCTGACGCCCGAGCAGCGCACCAAGCTGGCCCAGCGCATGAAGATGCGCGAAGACCAGATGCGCGATCGCATGCAGCGCATGCAGCACGACAAGCCCGCCGCGGCCCCGAAGTAACTCACCGCGCCCAAGACGGACCGCAAGTTGTGATCTCATTGCGACCTGCCACTTCCAGTGGCCCGCGGCCCGGTGCCGCGGGCCCTTCGGCCTTGGAGGCTGACCGACCCATGACATCCCGCGTGCTGTTGATCGATGACGATGCCCGCCTCTCCGCAATGGTGGGCGACTACCTGCGCGGCTCCGGCTTCGAGGTGGAAACCGCCGGCTCGCTGGCCGCCGGCCGCGAGCGCCTGGCCGGTGCCGGCTACGACGCGCTGGTGCTCGACCTGATGCTGCCCGACGGCGACGGGCTCGACCTGTGCCGCGAGCTGCGCGCCAACCCGCGCACCCGCCAGCTGCCGCTGCTGATGCTCACCGCCCGCGGCGAGCCGATGGACCGCATCGTCGGCCTCGAGCTCGGCGCCGACGACTACCTGCCCAAACCCTTCGAGCCGCGCGAGCTGCTCGCGCGCGTGAAGGCGCTGCTGCGCCGTGCGACACCACCCACGGCGCCCGACGAGGTGCTGCGTTTCGGCCGCCTCGAGATCGATCTCGGCGAGCGCGTCGCCCGCCTGAACGGCGTGGCCTGCGACCTCACCAGCCACCAGTTCGACCTGCTGGTCGTGCTGGCGCAAAGCTCCGGCCGCGTGCTGTCGCGCGACCAGATCATGGACCTGCTGAAGGGCCATCCGCTCGAAGCCTTCGACCGCTCGATCGACGTGCACATCTCGCGCATCCGCGCGGTGATCGAGGACGACCCGAAGAACCCGCGCCGCGTGCTGACGGTGCGCGGCGCCGGCTACGTGTTCGCGAAGAAGCAGGACGCGGAGGGTGCCGACTGATGATCACCGGGCGTTGAGACCGCGATGCGCACGCTGACGCTGCGGATCTACCTCACCGTCGTGGCGGTGCTGCTGCTGTTCGCCTCCGGCTCGGCCTGGCTGTTCCAGCGCCACATGGAAGACGAGCGCATGCGCGCCGACAACGTGTTGTCCGAGCGCATGGCCGCCTGGGGCGACCTGATCCAGCGCTCGCTGCCCGGTGCCGAGTCGCCGCACGAGGACCAGGCCCAGGCGCTGCGCGATTGGTCGCAGCGGCTGCGCCTGCCGCTCGCGCTCGACGACCCGAGCGGCGATCGCATCTCGGCCTCCGATTCATTCGTGCTGCGCCAGGGCGAAGGCCAGACGCGCAGCTTCCAGATCCACCTCGAAGACGGCCGCACGCTGTGGGTGCTGCGGCCGGGCCTGCGGCGTCCGCCGCCCGATGGCCGCCCCGAGTTCGGGCCGATGCCGCCCAACCTGCCGTTCGTGCCGCCCAGCTGGCAGCGCGGCGTCGGCACGATCGTCGTGCTGGTGCTGCTGTTCGTCGCGGTGGCCGCCGGCGCATGGCCGGTGGTGCGGCGGCTCACGCGGCGGCTGCAGGCGCTCAAGCGTGGTGTCGAGCAGTTCGGTGCGGGCGAGTTGCATCACCGCGTGGAAGTCTCCGGGCGCGACGAGGTGGCTGCGGTGGCGGCCAGCTTCAACCTCGCGGCCGAGCGCGTCGAGGCGCTGGTGCGCTCGCACCAATCGCTGCTCGCGAATGCCAGCCATGAGCTGCGCTCGCCGCTCGCGCGCTTGCGCATGGCGGTGTCGATGATGGAAGACGCGACGCCCGAGCAGCGCCAGCGCCTGCGCCGCGAGATTGACACCAACGTCGGCGAGCTCGATGCGCTGGTCGAAGAGGTGCTGCTCGCGAGCCGCCTCGATGCGCTGCAGCACGTCGACCGCCATGAGCCGGTCGAGCTGCTGGCGCTGGCCGCCGAAGAAGGCTCGCGCGTCGGCGCCRATGCCGACGGCAACACCGCCACCGTGCAGGGCGACGAGCGGCTGATCCGCCGTGCGCTGCGCAACCTGCTCGAGAACGCCCGCCGCTATGGCGGTGCCGACATCACGATCGAGGTGCGCAACGGTGCCGGCCGTGCGCTGGTGCAGGTCTGCGACCGCGGCCCGGGCGTGCCCGAGACGCTGCGCGAGCGGATCTTCGAGCCGTTCTACCGGCTGCCCGGCCATGCCGAGCAGGCGGGCGGGGTGGGGCTGGGGCTGAGCCTCGTCAAGCAGATCGCCGAGCGGCATGGCGGCAGCGTGCGCTGCGAATCGCGCGCCGGTGGCGGCAGCTGCTTCGAGCTGAACCTGCCGCTGGCCTGACCGATCAGGCCGCTGTTCTCAAGCGACCGTTTTCTGGCGCCACAGCCAGACGAGGAAGCCGCTCAGGCCCACGGCGGCCGCCACCAGCCCGGCGGTGCAGGCCGACCAGAAGCCCAGCGCGCCATGCAGCGCGGCCGGCGTGTGGCCGGTGGTGTCGAAGGCCACCGCATAGCCGCCGCCGAGCCCGATGCCCCAGATCGCGAACGCGTAGATCAGCATCGGCACCGTCGCGAGCCGGTAGGCGCGCAGCACGAACGACGCGATCGTCTGCACCGAATCGGCGATGTGGAACACCGCGACCCAGGCCAGCAGCGGCATCGCGGCGGCAATGATGGTCGCGTTGCTGGTGTAGGCGCCGAGCACGGCTTCGCGCGAGAGGTACACCGCCGCACCCAGCACGGCCGACAGCGAGACGCCGATCAGCAGCCCGTGCCAGCCGATGCGCCGCGCGTCGGCCGCGTCGTGCGCGCCGATGCTTTGCGCCACCAGCGTGCCGCTCGCGTTGGCCAGCGCCAGCGGCAGCATGAACATCAGAGAGACCAGGTTGGCCGCGAGCTGGTGCCCGGCCACCGCGGTGCTGCCGATGCGCGAGATGAAGAACGCCATGAACGTGAAGCCGGTCACCTCGATCAGGATCGAGCCGCCCATCGGTACGCCCAGGCGCAGCAGCGCGACGATGCTGGCGCGGTCGGGCTTCGGGAACGGATGGCCGCGCAGGCCGAACGCGGCGTAGAAGCTGTCGCGCCGCAGCACCTGCCAGGCGAGTGCGAGCTGCAGCCACATCACGAGGGCCGTCGCGACGCCGCAGCCGGCGGCGCCGAGCGCGGGGATCTGCAGCGGGCCGAGCGTGCCGCCGAAGATCAGCGCGGCGTTCAGCGGCAGCTTCAGCGCCAGCGCGCCCAGTTGCAGCAGCATCACGGTGGTCGGGCGCGACACCGCGGTGTTGAAGCCGCGGAACGCGGTGAACACCAGCGCGGGCGGCAGCGCGAACGCGAGCGCGCCCAGGTAGCCGCGCACGCGCTCGGCCACCTCGGGCGAGGCCTGCGCGAGCGCGAGGAAGGGCTGCGGCATCAGCAGCAGCGCGCAACCGGGCACCGACAGCAGCAGCGCCAGCCACACCGATTGCTGGAACTGCCGGCCCGCGGCGGGCAGGTCGCGCGCGCCGAACAGCTGGCCGGCGATCGGCCCGATCGCGAGCACGACACCCATCAGGCCGACGAAGATCGTGATGTAGGTGGCACCGCCGATCGCGAGCGCCGCCAGGTCGAGCGCGGTGTGGCGCGCCACCATCACCGTGTCGGCGGTGCTGAACGCGAGCACCGCGAGCTGGCCGATGAACACCGGCCAGGCCAGGCGCGCGATGCGGCGCGCGCTGTCGACGAGGCCTGCCGTCACGCGGCGGGGCTTTCGCCGGAAGAGGTGGTCTGCGCGCGTTCGGCGTAGCGGTTGAAGCGCCAGGCGGTGCCTTCCATCGTGATGCGCCGCCAGGTGATGCGCTTCTCGGACGGCGACATCTCGGTCCACAGCTGCACCTCGTCGAAGGTGCGGCCGCAGCCCTTGCAGATGTCGTCGCCCTGGCTCGTCGAGCAGATCGCGATGCACGGCGCATCGGGCGTGCTGGCGTACCACTGCAGCCAGGCATCGCGCGCCTTGGCCGGCATCGACGCCTCGTCGCACTCGCTCTCGTGGTAGTAGACGAGCAGCGCATACACCTCGGCCAGCGCCAGCACCTGCGGGCAGGCGGTGATGCCGTCCGGCGAGGGGCTGCGATCACGCCACCAGTTGATGGCGGATTCGATGTCGGTGATGTGGATGGCGGCCATGCGGGAACCCTGCGGGGGGCAGAGCATAGCGCGGGGCGAAGACCCCCGCAGCGCGGGTTATTCCTGCGCTGCGGCCAACGCAGCGAGCGCCTGCTCGACCACGCTGCGCTCGGCACCCAGCTCGACCGGTGCATCAGGCAGTGCGGCCGCGCCTTCGGTCTTCAGCCGCTTGACCCAGGCGCCGGCCTCGCGGCCTTCGGTGAAGCTGCGGCTTTGCAGCAGCACGAGGTTGTCGGATGCGGTGAGCTTGAAATAGAACAGGCCGTCGGCTTCGCGGTATTGCTTGAAGACGGGCAGTTTCGAGGCAGTGCTGGTGTCGGCATTGATGACGCGGGTCGGTGCCACGGCCTTCATCGAGCGCAACCCGACCGCGCCGCGCAGCTCCTGCAGGAACGGCGTCGCGACCGCGCGCGCCTTGCGGGCGCCGACCAGCAGCGCTTCTTCGATGCGCTCCGGGTGCGCCATCAGGTCGGCGTAGTGCGCGCGCATCGGCCCCACGTGGGCTTCGATGCGCTCGACCAGCCGCTGCTTGGCCTCGCCCCAGCCCAGGCCGTCGCGCAGTTCGGCGCGGAAGGCGGTGCGCTGCTCGGGGGTGGCGAAGGCGTCGTGGATCGTCACGAGGTGCGAGTTGTCGGGGTCCTTCGGCTCGCCGGGCAGCTTCGAGTCGGTGACGATCAGCGCGATCGCCTCCTTCAGCGCCTTCGGGCCGCCTTCGAACAGCGGGATCGCGTTGTCGTAGCTCTTCGACATCTTGCGACCGTCGAGGCCGGGCAGCATCGCGACGGCTTCGTCGATCTGCGCCTGCGGCAGCACGAACAGCTCGCGTTCCTTGCCGAACAGGTGGTTGAAGCGCTGCGCGACATCGCGCGCCATCTCGATGTGCTGCACCTGGTCGCGCCCGACCGGCACGCGGTGCGCATTGAACAGCAGGATGTCGGCCGCCATCAGGATCGGGTAGCTGAACAGGCCCATCGTGATGCCGTCGTCGGCGTCCCTGCCCTGTGCCTCGTTGGCGTCGGTCGCGGCCTTGTAGGCGTGGGCGCGGTTCATCTGGCCCTTGGCTGTCACGCAGGTGAGCAGCCAGGTGAGCTCGGGCGTCTCGGGGATGTCGCTCTGGCGGTAGAAGGTGACGCGCTCCGGGTCGAGCCCGGCGGCCAGCCAGGTGGCGGCGATCTCCAGGCGCGAGCGCTCGATGCGGTCGGGCTCGTCGCACTTGATCAGCGCGTGGTAATCCGCGAGGAAGAAGAAGCTCTCGACGCCGGGTTCGCGGCTGGCCGCGATGGCCGGGCGGATCGCGCCGACGTAGTTGCCGAGGTGGGGAGTGCCGGTCGTGGTGATGCCGGTGAGCACGCGTTGCGTCATGGTGGGGCGCATTGTAGGTGGGCACTACACTGCCGGCCGATGAAGCGCATCGTGATCCTGATCTCCGGCCGCGGCTCCAACATGGAGGCCATCGTGCAGGCCTGCGCCGCCGAAGGCTGGCCGGCGCGGGTCGCGGCGGTGATCAGCAACCGGCCCGATGCCGCGGGGCTCGCGTTCGCGCGCGAGCGTGGCATTGCCGCGGTGGCGGTCGATCACAAGCGCTTCGACGATCGCGAGGCCTTCGATGCCGAGCTGGCCTCGGTGATCGAAGGCCACGAGCCCGACGTGCTGGTGCTGGCCGGCTTCATGCGCATCCTGACCGACGGTTTCGTGCAGCGTTTCGCCGGCCGCATGGTCAACGTGCACCCGTCGCTGCTGCCGGCGTTTCCGGGGCTGCACACGCACCGGCGGGCGATCGAATCGGGCTGCAAGCTGGCCGGCGCGACGGTGCATTTCGTGACGCCGGCGCTGGACCACGGGCCGATCATCGCGCAGGCCGCCGTGCCGGTGCTGCCGGGCGACACCGAGGCGAGCCTGTCGGCCCGCGTGCTGGCGCGCGAGCATGTGATGTACCCGCGCGCGGTGCGCTGGCTGGTGCAGGATCAGCTGCGGATCGACGGCGATGTCGTCACGCACACGGCGGGCGAATCGCAGCTGCTCTAGAGACGCAGGCTCAGATCAGGCTCGCAGCGATGTTGATCATCAGCGCGAGGATCGCCGTGTTGAACGCGAACGACAGCAGCGATTGAATCAGCACCGTGCGGCGCATCGCGCTGCGTGTGATCACGACGTCGGAGGTCTGCGAGGCGACCGCGATCGTGAACGAGAAATACAGAAAATCCCAGTAGTGGCGCGGAGCTTTCGGGTCGCCGGGGAACACCAGTCCGCATTCGGCCGGCCCGGCATCGTTGGCGAAATAGGCGCTGGCATAGCTCAGCGCGAACAGCGTGGGCAGCAGCAGCCAGGCGCCGATCACCGTGACGAGTGCGAACGCGATATGCGGCAAGGCTTGCAGCGGTGTGGCGCCCTTGGCGCTCGACAGCTCGACGCCGATCGCCGCGAAGCTCGCGATGGCCGCCGCAATGACGGTGACCAGCACCGCGCCATGCCCCTCGGCCTGCGCGACCGCGGCGCGGCGCAGGTGATGGTGGTCGGCGCGCGACATCACCCAGAACGCCTGCGCGAGGTACAGCCACACGGCGACATTCCAGCCGAGCAGCAGGTAGGGCGGCGAATGGCTGGGCAGCGGCGCCAGCGCCGCGACCAAGGCGCCGGTGCCGGCCGATATCACCAGGTGCGGCCGGGCGCGCAGCTGCTGGATCAGCGCCCTCATCGCGCGGGCAGCGGCTCGAAGCGCGGGCGCACGACGCCGTCGATCTCGACCGTCTCGACGAACATCGCGAACGGCCGCACCCACCAGCCGGTGTCGTTGTAGAGCGGGCGGTACACCACCATCGGCTCCAGCGACTCGCTGTGGCGCGCGACGCCGACCACCTCGTACTCGCCGCCCTTGTAGTGGCGGTAGAGGCCGTGCGGGAGCGTGGGAAGGGGTGGCAGGTCGGGTTCGGTCATGGGGCAAGGATAATCGCGGGATGCATCCCAACGCCCTGCTCGAACTCGCCACTGAACTGTTGCACCGCGTGCTGCGATTCGACACCCCCGCCGACAGCGTCGTGTCGGCCTTCTTCAAGGAGCACCGCGCGCTCGGTGCCCGCGAGCGCCACACGCTGGCCGAGACCACCTACACCGTGCTGCGAAAGCGGCTGCTGTTCCAGCACCTGGCCCAGTCGGGCAAGGGCGAGATGGAGCGCCGGCTGGCGCTGCTCGGCTGGCAGGGCAACGAAGGCTTTCTGCGTGCCGCGATGAACGATTTCGAGCAGCACTGGCTGCCCAAGGTGCAGGCGGTGGACGCCGCGGCGCTGCCCGACAAGCTGCGCCACAACCTGCCCGAATGGCTCGCCGATCGGCTGCAGGCCTCGCTCGGCGAGGAGTTCTGGCCGCTGGTGAACAGCCTCAACGAGGGTGCGCCGCTGGACCTGCGCGTCAACACCTTCAAGGCCAAGCGCGAGGACGTGCAGGCCGCGCTGGCCGCCAAGGGCATCGACGCGCAGCCGACGCCGTTCTCGCCCTGGGGCCTGCGGGTCCAGGGCAAGCCGGCGGTGAACAAGCTCGATGTCTTCACCGCGGGCGACGTGGAGGTGCAGGACGAGGGCAGCCAGCTGCTGGCGCTGATCACCGATGCCAAGCGCGGCGAGATGGTGGTGGATTTCTGCGCGGGGGCGGGCGGCAAGACGCTGGCGCTCGGCGCGTCGATGCGCAACACCGGGCGGCTCTACGCCTTCGACACCTCCGGCCACCGGCTGGCGGCGCTGAAGCCGCGGCTCGCGCGCAGCGGGCTGTCGAACGTGTACCCGGTGCAGATCACGCACGAGCGCGACGACCGCATCAAGCGGCTGGCCGGCAAGATCGATCGCGTGCTGGTCGACGCACCGTGCTCCGGGCTGGGCACGTTGCGCCGCAATCCCGACCTGAAATGGCGCCAGTCGCCGGAATCGGTCGAGGAACTGCGGGTCAAGCAGACCGCCATCCTCGACAGTGCGGCCCGGTTGCTGAAATCCGGTGGCCGGCTCGTCTACGCGACCTGCAGCCTGCTGGAGGCCGAGAACGAAGGCATCGCGCAGGCCTTCACCGAATCGCACGCCCGTGAGTTCACGCCGCTGGACGCGACCGCCGCGCTCGAGAAGGCGCACGCCGGCACGCCGGCCGAACTCGTCACCAACGGTTTCGTGCGTCTCTGGCCGAACCGGCACGCGACCGACGGGTTCTTCGCCGCGGTCTGGGAGCGCCGTTGATGTTTGTGGTGTCGCAGATGTGAGTGAGTGCTGACGGTCGGTGCGTTGATTTCGATCAATGCACCACCATCTGCGGAACTGAATGGTGCAAACCCCGCTCTTCCATCGGGTTGTTTGTTGGGAGGGGCCCCTACAATGCGGGACCCGTTTCTTGTGTGACGGTGCAAAGGCGATTTGATGAATCTGTTGATGACGGTCTGGGATGCTCTGGTGAACTGGCTGGCAAACGGCCTGGTCGAAACCACGTGGTGGCAAATTGTCATCATTGYGCTGGTTCTGACCCATATCACGATCGCATCCGTCACGATCTTCCTGCACCGCTCGCAAGCACACCGCTCGCTCGATCTGCATGCGGCGCCCTCTCACTTCTTCCGGCTGTGGCTGTGGCTGACGACCGGCATGGTGACCAAGGAGTGGGTCGCGATCCACCGCAAGCACCACGCGAAATGCGAAACGCAGGAAGACCCGCACAGCCCGGTCGCCCATGGCATCAAGACCGTGCTGTTCACCGGCAGCGAGCTGTACCGCGCTGAAGCCAAGAACCAGGAGACGCTCTCCAAGTACGGCCACAACACGCCGGACGACTGGATCGAGCGCAACCTCTACACCCGCTACAGCTGGCAGGGCGTCGGCGTGATGCTGATCATCAACCTGATGCTGTTCGGTGCGATCGGCGCGACGATCTGGGCGATCCAGATGGCGTGGATCCCGATCACGGCCGCCGGCATCATCAACGGCCTCGGCCACTGGTGGGGCTACCGCAATTTCGAAGCGGTCGACGCCAGCACCAACATCTCGCCGTGGGGCATCATCATCGGCGGTGAGGAGTTGCACAACAACCACCACACCTACCCGACCTCGGCCAAGCTGTCGGTCAAGAAGTACGAGTTCGACATCGGCTGGGCCTACATCCGTGGCCTCGAGATGCTGGGTCTGGCCAAGGTCCGCAAGACGCCGCCGATGCTGCGCCTGGGCGACGTGCGGCCGGTTGCCGACTCGAAGACGCTGGAGGCGATCATCGCCAACCGCTACGAGGTGATGGCCAAGTACGCCGGCGGCCTGCGCGACGCCTGCCGTGCCGAGGTCAAGCGCCTGAAGGCCGAAGGCGTTGCCGCCGGCAGTGCCAAGCTGGCCAACATGCGCCTGGCGCGCCGCTGGCTGCACCGCGACGAGGACAAGATCCCGCCGCACGTGAAGGCCCAGGTGGCGAGCGTCTGTGCCGACAGCCCGTCGCTGTCGAAGCTGGTGACGATGCGCGAAGAGCTGCGCCAGCTCTGGACCCGCACCAATGTGTCGGCCGAGCAACTGGTGATCGACCTGCAGGCCTGGTGCAAGAAGGCCGAAGAAAGCGGGATCGCCGCGCTGCAGGAGTTCGCGGTCAAGCTGCGGGCAGCCCACGCCTGACGCTTCTCGATCTCTCGCAAACGAGCCCGCTTCGAGCGGGCTTTTTTGTGGGTGGCGATTCCCGGATTGGCATCCGGGCCACGGGCCTTGTAGCCCGGATGCCAATCCGGGATCCAGTCGCCCCAGGCAACAAAAAACCCGCCGGGCCTGCGCCGAGCGGGTTTCTGGTGAAGCGAGGCTGAATTACTTCAGCTTCATTTCCTTGTACATCACGTGCTTGCGAGCCTTCGGATCGAACTTCATGATCTCGAGCTTCTCGGGCGTCGTCTTCTTGTTCTTGTCGGTCGTGTAGAAGTGACCGGTGCCGGCTGACGATTCCAGCTTGATCTTTTCGCGTCCACCTTTTGCCATGATCAGCTCCTAAATCAGAGTGCGCCGCGGGCGCGCAGGTCCGCGACCACTTGCTCGATGCCAACCTTGTCGATCAGACGCAGTGCTGCGTTCGTGATGCGCAGGCGGACCCAGCGGTTTTCGGTTTCCAGCCAGAAGCGACGGTACTGCAGGTTCGGCAGGAAACGACGCTTGGTCCGGTTGTTGGCGTGGGAAACATTGTTTCCCACCATCGGGCCCTTACCCGTTACTTGACAGACGCGTGCCATGACGCTTCTCCACTTGAATCTCGTTTCAGGAGTGGCACACAGAGCAGGCCTCGGGTGAGGTCCTCGGGGGAGGTCATCACTTCGGCTTGGTGGGTGCCTCTTCGAAAGCTGGATCAGGTGCTTCTTCAATGTTCCATCAATGAAGCGCCTGCCGCTTTCGGCAAAGACCGCGATTATAGCCAGCTTTTTGGACAGGCGCCAGTTCAGGCAGTGCCCTGCTCCAGGAAGCGTTGCGCGTCCAGTGCGGCCATGCAGCCGGTGCCGGCGCTGGTGATGGCCTGGCGGTAGACGTGATCCTGCACGTCGCCGGCGGCGAACACGCCCGGCACCGTGGTCATCGTCGCGAAACCGCCCAGGCCGCTGCGCGTGACGATGTAGCCGTCCTTCATCTCGAGCTGGCCCTTGAAGATGTCGGTGTTGGGCTGGTGGCCGATCGCGATGAAGCAGCCCTTCAGCGTCAGATCGTTGGTGCTGCCGTCCTGTGTGCTCTTCAGCCGCACGCCGGTCACGCCCGATGCGTCGCCCAGCACTTCATCGAGCGTCTGCCACAGGTGCAGCTCCATCTTGCCGGCCTTGACCTTCTCGGCCACCTTGTCGATCAGGATGGCCTCGGCGCGGAACTTGTCGCGGCGGTGGATCAGGTGCACCTTGCGGGCGATGTTCGACAGGTACAGCGCTTCCTCGACCGCGGTGTTGCCGCCGCCGACCACGCAGACATCCTGGTCGCGGTAGAAGAAGCCGTCGCAGGTGGCGCAGCCGCTGACGCCGCGGCCCATGAAGGCCTCTTCCGACGGCAGGCCGATGTACTTGGCCGAGGCGCCGGTGCAGATGATCAGCGCGTCACAGGTGTAGGTGTTGGAGTCGCCCTTCAGCGTGAACGGGCGCTTCGAGAAGTCGACCTGGTTGATGTGGTCGAACACGATCTCGGTGTTGAAGCGCTCGGCGTGCTGCAGGAAACGCTGCATCAGGTCCGGTCCTTGCACGCCCATCACGTCGGCCGGCCAGTTGTCGACCTCGGTCGTCGTCATCAGTTGCCCGCCTTGTGCGATGCCGGTCACCAGCATCGGCTTCAGGTTGGCGCGGGCCGCGTAGATGGCGGCGGTGTAGCCGGCCGGGCCGGAGCCAAGAATGAGGACCTGGGCGTGCTTGGGGGTGCTGTTCATGAAGAAGCTCGACGGAAAACAGGTGGGCGCGCGTGGCGCAAAGGCAGCGAAAGGCCGTTGAATGACCAGAAAACGGACCAAAAAACGCAGCCGAGTCTGACATGGGGTTGACTCCGGCTGGTGTCAATCTGCGTAATGGTGACAATAGCGAAATTGTAGGAACTGTGAGTTTTTCACGTTTGCCGACAACCACCCCATAAGGAGGAAGTTCGATGGCCATGTTGTCCAATCTTGACCTCATTCGGCGCGTACCGCTGTTCTCGATGCTCACCAACGAGCAGGCGACGGCGATCGCCGACAGCGTCGTCAAGCGCCGCTTCCGTCGCGGTGAAATCGTCGTGGAGCATGGCAAGAAGTCGAATGCCCTCTTCATCCTGCTGACCGGCCGCGCCCGCGTGCTCACGTCGGATTCGCGTGGCCGCGAGGTCATCCTCGCGGTGCTGCAACCCGGCGACTACGTCGGCGAGATGAGCCTGATCGACAACGAGCCGCACTCGGCCACCGTCCGGGCCGAGGTGCAGACCGACATGCTGATCCTCGGCCGCGCCGAGTTCGCGCGCTGCCTGCCGGAGAACTCCAGCCTGTCGTACGCGATCATGCGCGGCCTGGTGTCGCGCCTGCGCAGCGCCGACCGCCAGATCGAGTCGCTCGCGCTGCTCGACGTCTATGGCCGGGTCGCGCGCTCGCTGCTCGACATGTCCGAGGACGACGGCGACGTGAAGATCATCCGCAACAAGGTGTCGCGCCAGGATCTGGCGAAGATCGTCGGCGCCTCGCGCGAGATGGTCAGCCGCGTGATGAAGGATCTCGAAGACCGCGGCATCGTCGAGACCCAGGAGAACGGCTCGGTGATCATCAAGGAGCGCCTCACCAGCGGCTGAGCCCGAGAGCGGGCGTTCCGCGATCGGCCACAATCGCCGGATGACTTTTCCGCTCGGATCGCTTCGTGCCGAAGGCGGCGCCGCCGCACCGAACCATGCCGCCCCGGCCAACGCCGGCGGCACCTACACCCGCTCCACCACGGGTGGTGGTGACCCCGACGTCGACCGCGCCGGCCTGCGCACCCAACTCGCGGTGCTGATCGGTGGCGTGCTGTGGCTGCTGGCCGTGCTGGCGCTCGCCACGCACCAGGCCGCCGACAGTGCGTTCTCCACCTCGGGCACCGCAACCGCGGCACTGAACAAGGCCGGCACGCTGGGCGCCTGGTTCTCCGACATCGCGTTCGTCGTGTTCGGCTACTCGGCCTGGTGGCTGGTCGCGATCGCGGCGCGCGCGTGGCTCTCGGCGCTGGCGCGGCTGCTGCGCCATGGCGAGGATTCGGCCGCTCCCCGCGACCAGCGCCGGCCTGTCTGGGTGCTCTGGGTCGGCGTGCTGCTGCTGATGGCGGCCAGCACCGCACTCGAATGGACGCGGCTCTACCAGTGGGAATCGTTCGTCGCCGGCGGCCATGCCGGCGGCGTGCTCGGCTACCTGCTCGGTCCGGCCAGCATGAAGCTGCTCGGCTTCGCCGGCTCCGGCGTGCTGTGGATCGCGATGCTGGTCGCCGGGGCCGCGCTTGCATTTGGTTTCTCTTGGGTGCGCCTGGCCGAACGCATCGGCGCCTGGGTCGATTCGCTGCGCGAGCGCCGCGTCGAGCGCATCGAGCGCGCCGAAGACCATCGCCTGGGCGAACAGGCGCTGCGCGAGCGCGAGCACGTCGTCGAGGTCGAGCACCAGCTGGCCGAGGACCACGCACCGATCGTCATCGAGACGCCGGTGGTCGAGGTGCCGAAGTCGGAGCGCGTCGTGAAGGAGCGCCAGAAGCCGCTCTTCACCGAACTCTCCGACACGAAGCTGCCGCAGGTCGACCTGCTCGACGCCGCGCCCGGCCGCATGGAGACGGTGACGCCCGAGACGCTCGAGATGACCTCGCGGCTGATCGAGAAGAAGCTGAAGGATTTCGGCGTCGAGGTGCGCGTGGTGGCCGCCTCGCCGGGCCCGGTGATCACGCGCTACGAGATCGAGCCGGCCACCGGCGTGAAGGGCTCGCAGGTCGTCAACCTCGCGAAGGACCTGGCGCGCTCGCTGAGCCTGGTCAGCATCCGCGTCGTCGAGACGATCCCCGGCAAGAACTACATGGCGCTCGAGCTGCCGAATGCGAAGCGGCAGACGATCCGGCTGTCCGAGATCCTCGGCTCGCAGGTCTACAACGATGCGTCGTCGCAGCTGACGATGGGCCTGGGCAAGGACATCGTCGGCGGTCCGGTGGTGGCCGATCTCGCGAAGATGCCGCACTGCCTGGTGGCCGGCACCACCGGCTCGGGCAAGTCGGTGGGCATCAACGCGATGATCCTGAGCCTGCTGTACAAGGCCGAGGCCGGGGACGTCCGGCTGATCCTGATCGATCCGAAGATGCTCGAGATGAGCGTCTACGAAGGCATCCCGCACCTGCTGGCGCCCGTGGTCACCGACATGAAGCACGCGGCCAACGCGCTGAACTGGTGCGTCGGCGAGATGGAGCGGCGCTACAAGCTGATGAGCAAGCTGGGCGTGCGCAACCTGAGCGGCTACAACAAGAAGATCGCCGATGCCGCGGAGCGCGGCGAGACGCTCGGCAACCCGTTCAGCCTGACGCCCGAGCAGCCCGAGCCGCTGGAGCGCCTGCCGTTCGTCGTGGTGGTGATCGACGAACTGGCCGACCTGATGATGGTGGTCGGCAAGAAGATCGAGGAGCTGATCGCCCGCCTCGCGCAAAAGGCGCGCGCGGCCGGCATCCACCTGATCCTCGCGACGCAGCGCCCGAGCGTCGACGTGATCACCGGCCTGATCAAGGCCAACATCCCGACGCGCCTGTCGTTCCAGGTCAGCAGCAAGATCGACAGCCGCACCATCCTCGACCAGATGGGCGCCGAGGCGCTGCTCGGCATGGGCGACATGCTGTACATGCCCTCGGGCACCGGCCTGCCGATCCGCGTGCACGGCGCCTATGTCAGCGACGAAGAGGTGCACCGCGTCGTCAAGTACCTGAAGGAGCAGGGCGAGCCGAACTACATCGAGGGCATCCTCGAGGGCGGCACGCTCGACACCGAAGGCGGCGATGCCGCGCCGGGTGCGGCGGGCGAGGGCGGCGGCGAGGCCGACCCGATGTACGACCAGGCGGTCGGCATCGTGCTGCAGCACCGGCGCGCGTCGATCTCGCTGGTGCAGCGCCATCTGCGCATCGGCTACAACCGCGCGGCCCGGCTGCTGGAACAAATGGAGAAATCCGGGCTCGTAACTGCCATGTCCACCAACGGCAACCGCGACATCGTCGTGCCCAATCGTGATGAATGATGCGATGAATGACCGCCCCCGCCGCATGAAGGCTGTTCGTTCACTGGCGGCGCTGCTGCTCGCCACCGCGGCCGCCGCGGCCCACGCCGACGCGGTCGACACGCTGCGCGAGTTCGTGCGCGACGTGAAGAGCGGCAAGGCCGCGTTCACGCAGACCGTCACCGCGCCCGACGGCGTCAAGAAGAAGAACTCCAGCGGCACGTTCGAGTTCGCGCGGCCGAACCGCTTCCGCTTCGCCTACGCGAAACCGGTCAACCAGTTGATCGTCGCCGACGGGCAGAAGGTCTGGATCTACGACGCCGACCTGAACCAGGCCAGCTCCCGCAAGCTGACGCAGGCGCTCGGCGCGACGCCGGCCGCGCTGCTCGCGGGCGGTTCGCTCGAGAAGGATTTCGAACTCGCCCCGCTGCCCGACAAGGACGGCCTGTCGTGGGTGCAGGCGACGCCGAAGGCCAAGGACAGCGCGTTCCAGGCGGTGCGCGTCGGCTTCAAGGCGAAGGACCTGGCCGCGATCGAGATCACCGACGGCTTCGGCCAGCGCTCGCTGCTGCAGTTCAATGGCTTTGCGGCGAATGCGCCGATCGCGCCCGACCGCTTCGTGTTCAACGTGCCGAAAGGCGCGGACCTGATCGAGCAGTAGCCAGATGGCCGAGCAGCAGCTCCCCTTCTTCGATGAAGCCGAGGCCGACCGCCAGGCGCCGCTCGCCGAGCGCCTGCGGCCGCGCACGCTGAACGACGTGATCGGCCAGCAGCAGTTGCTCGGCCCCGGCAAGCCGTTGCGCGTCGCGTTCGAATCGGGCCGGCTGCATTCGATGATCCTGTGGGGCCCGCCGGGTGTCGGCAAGACGACGCTGGCGCGGCTGATGTCGGATGCGTTCGATGCGCAGTTCATCGCGATCTCGGCGGTGCTCGGCGGCGTGAAGGACATCCGCGAGGCGGTCGAGCGCGCCAACGCCGCCCGAACCAGCGGCCGCCGCACGGTGGTGTTCGTCGACGAGGTGCACCGCTTCAACAAGGCGCAGCAGGACGCCTTCCTGCCGCACGTCGAATCGGGCCTGTTCACCTTCATCGGCGCGACCACCGAGAACCCGTCGTTCGAGGTCAACTCGGCGCTGCTGTCGCGTGCCACGGTGCATGTGCTGAAGAGCCTGGACGACGCCGACATGGCCACGCTGCTCGAGCGCGCCCGCGCGCTGCTGGCAGCGCCACCGATGAGCGAGGCGGCGGCGAAGCGCCTGATCGGCTATGCCGACGGCGACGCCCGGCGCCTGCTGAACGCCTACGAGAACCTGGTGCGCATGGCCGGCACCGCGGCCGAGATCGACGAGGCCCAGCTCGAGAAATCGCTCGGCGAGCAGCTGCGCCGCTACGACAAGGGTGGCGAGCAGTTCTACGACACGATCTCGGCGCTGCACAAATCCGTGCGCGGCAGCGATCCCGATGCGTCGCTGTACTGGTTCGTGCGCATGCTCGATGGTGGGGTCGACCCGCGCTATGCGGCGCGCCGCCTGGTGCGCATGGCCAGCGAGGACATCGGCCTGGCCGATCCGCGCGCGCTGCGGATGACGTTGGATGCGGCCGAGACCTACGAGCGCCTGGGCTCGCCCGAAGGGGAGCTGGCGCTCGCGCAGGCGGTGGTGTTCCTCGCGATGGCGCCGAAATCGAACGCCGTCTACGCCGCCTACAAGGCCGTGCGCAGCTTCATCCAGCAGGACGGCACCCGCCCGGTGCCGCTGCACCTGCGCAACGCACCGACAAAGCTCATGAAGGACCTCGACTACGGGCGCGAGTACCGCTATGCGCACGACGAAGAGGGCGGTTTCGCGGCCGGCGAGCGCTACTGGCCCGACGATATGGAAACGCCGCGCTTCTATGAACCCGTGCCGCGCGGCCTGGAACTGCGTATCGGAGAGCGCCTGCAGGAACTGCGTCGGCTGAACGAGGAGTCCAGCAGGAAACGCTGATGATTCGGGTAAACGCCGAGACTTGTTCTGTTCCGCCCGGGTAATCGAGGCCTGTTTTCGCGGTGAGCGCCCTCTAGAATCCGCCGCCACCGCGTCATTTAGGTGCAGCGCAGCCCGCCAGATAGCCACGGCGGGCTTTTTGCTACAGGGAACGGTGGCTGGCTTCGCGCGGCAGCTGTTCTTTGAATCGACAAGGCTGCCGCCTTGGATTTCCGCAGGAGACTTTTCACATGGATACCTTCATCCAGCAGATCATCAACGGTCTGGTGCTGGGCAGCGTGTATGCGCTGGTCGCACTGGGCTACACGATGGTCTACGGCATCATCAACCTGATCAATTTCGCGCACGGTGAGGTGCTGATGGTGGGCGCGCTCACCAGTTGGACGGTCGTCACGGCGCTGGCCGGCACCGGCATGCCGGGCTGGTTGCTGATGCTGATCTCGCTGATCGCCGCCATCGTGGTGTGCTCGGCGCTCAACTTCACGATCGAGAAAGTGGCCTACCGGCCGCTGCGCACCGCGCCGCGGCTCGCGCCGCTGATCACCGCGATGGGCATGTCGCTGCTGCTGCAGACGCTCGCGATGATCATCTGGAAGCCGAACTACAAGTCGTACCCGATCCTGCTGCCGAGCGAGCCCTTCTTCATCGGCGGCGCGGTGATCAACACCGTGCAGATCCTGATCCTGGTCGTCACCGCGATCACGCTGGCCGGGCTGATGTACCTCGTGAACCGCACCAAGCTGGGCCGTGCGATGCGCGCCACCGCCGAGAACCCGCGCGTCGCGAGCCTGATGGGCGTCAAGCCCGACACCGTGATCTCGGCCACCTTCATCATCGGTGCCGCGCTGGCGGCGCTGGCCGGCGTGATGTACGCGGCCAACTACGGCTCGGTGCAGCACTCGATGGGCTTCCTGCCGGGGCTGAAGGCCTTCACGGCCGCGGTGTTCGGCGGCATCGGCAACCTGGCCGGCGCGATGGTCGGCGGCGTGGCGCTCGGCGTGATCGAGTCGCTCGGCGCCGGCTACATCGGCGACCTGACCGGCGACGTGCTGGGCAGCCACTACCAGGACATCTTCGCCTTCATCGTGCTGATCCTCGTGCTGACGCTGCGCCCGAAGGGCCTGCTCGGCGAGCGTGTCGCGGACCGCGCCTGAGCGCACAAGGAATCCCACCATGAACCTCAGAGACAACAAGCTCGGGACCTGGATCGCCACGGCCATCGTGCTGGCGATCGTGCCCTTCATCGCGCAGTACTTCGGCAATGCCTGGGTGCGCATCCTCGACATCGCGCTGCTGTACGTGCTGCTCGCTCTCGGCCTGAACATCGTGGTCGGCTACGCCGGCCTGCTGGACCTGGGCTATGTCGCGTTCTACGCGGTCGGCGCCTACCTGTTCGGCCTGCTCGCGTCGCCGCAGCTGGCCGAGACCTTCCCGCGCATCGCCGAGATGTTCCCGGGCGGGCTGCACACGCCGTGGTGGCTTGCGATCCCGATCGGCGCGCTGGTGGCCGGCATCTTCGGCGTGGTGCTGGGTGCACCGACGCTGAAGCTGCGCGGCGACTACCTCGCGATCGTCACGCTCGGCTTCGGTGAAATCATCCGCGTGTTCATGAACAACCTGGATGCGCCGGTCAACATCACCAACGGCCCGAAGGGGCTGGCGCAGATCGATTCGTTCAACTTCCTCGGCTACGACCTGGGCAAGCGCCACACGCTGTTCGGCGTGATCGACCTGCCGCCGGTCACCAGCTACTACTTCTTCTTCCTGGCGCTGGTGGTCATCAGCGTGGTCATCTGCTACCGGCTCGAGCGCTCGCGCATCGGCCGCGCGTGGATGGCGATCCGCGAGGACGAGATCGCGGCCAAGGCGATGGGCATCAACACCCGCAACCTGAAGCTGCTGGCGTTCGGCATGGGCGCCACCTTCGGCGGCGTGTCGGGCGTGCTGTTCTCGACCTTCCAGGGCTTCATCTCGCCGGAATCGTTCAGCCTGCAGGAGTCGGTGATGATCGTCGCGATGGTGGTGCTGGGCGGCATCGGCCACATCCCGGGCGTGATCCTCGGCGCGCTGCTGCTGTCTGCGCTGCCCGAGGTGCTGCGCTACGTGGCCGGCCCGCTGCAGAACATGACCGACGGCCGGCTCGATGCGGCCATCCTGCGCCAGCTGCTGATCGCGCTGGCGATGATCGCCATCATGTTGTCGCGCCCGCGGGGCCTGTGGCCTTCGCCGGAGCACGGCAAGGCGGCTCCCGTCCCGACCAAATAACAACAAGGAGCTCCGCATGGCAGAAACTGTTCTCAAGGTCAGTGGCGTCTCCAAGCGCTTCGGCGGCCTGCAAGCGCTCTCCGATGTCGGCATCTCGATCGAGGCCGGCCAGGTGTATGGCCTGATCGGCCCCAACGGCGCCGGCAAGACGACCTTCTTCAACGTGCTGACAGGGCTGTACACGCCCGACTCCGGCAGCTTCGAGCTGGGCGGCAAGCCCTACCAGCCGACCGCGGTGCACGAGGTGGCGAAGGCCGGCATCGCGCGCACCTTCCAGAACATCCGGCTGTTCGCCGAGATGACGGCGCTCGAGAACGTGATGGTGGGCCGCCACGTGCGCACCAGCTCGGGCCTGATCGGCGCGGTGTTCCGCACCGGCGGCTTCAAGGCCGAGGAGGCCGCGATCGCCAAGCGTGCGCAGGAGCTGCTCGACTACGTCGGCATCGGCAAGTACGCCGAGTTCAAGGCGCGCACGCTGAGCTACGGCGACCAGCGCCGGCTGGAGATCGCGCGCGCGCTCGCCACCGACCCGAAGCTGATCGCGCTCGACGAGCCGGCCGCCGGCATGAACGCGACCGAGAAGGTCGTGCTGCGCGAGCTGATCGACCGCATCCGCAACGACGGCCGCACGATCCTGCTGATCGAGCACGACGTGAAGCTGGTGATGGGCCTGTGCGACCGCGTCACGGTGCTCGACTACGGCAAGCAGATCGCCGAAGGCACGCCGGCCGACGTGCAACGCAACGAGAAAGTCATCGAGGCTTACCTCGGTGCCGGACACAAGACAACTGGATGACCCACCCCCGAAGCGCCTTCGGCGCCTCCCCCTCAAGGGGGCGCCGCCAGCGGCCCGGCAAAGCCGGTTCCGCGGCGGCCGCTGGGTCGAATTCTTTTGCTATTCAGAGTGAAGGGTTGTGATGTCCACAACATTGTTGAAAGTTTCGGGCCTCAAGGTCGCCTACGGCGGCATCCAGGCCGTGAAGGGCGTGTCGTTCGAGGTGAACGAAGGTGAGCTGGTCAGCCTGATCGGCGCCAACGGCGCCGGCAAGACCACCACGCTGAAGGCCGTGACCGGCCTGCAGCCGGTGGCCGCCGGCGACATCGAGTTCCTCGGCAAGCCGATCAAGGGGCAGGGGCCGTGGGACCTGGTCAAGCAGGGCCTGGTGATGGTGCCCGAGGGCCGCGGCACCTTCACGCGGATGACGATCACCGAGAACCTGCAGATGGGCGCCTTCGTGCGCAACGACAAGGAGATCGACGCCGACATCGAGAAGGTGTTCGCGATCTTCCCGCGCCTGAAGGAGCGCCGCAACCAGCTGGCCGGCACGATGTCGGGCGGCGAGCAGCAGATGCTGGCGATGGGCCGCGCGCTGATGGCCAAGCCGAAGGTGCTGCTGCTGGACGAGCCGTCGATGGGCCTGTCGCCGATCATGGTCGACAAGATCTTCGAGGTGGTGGCCGACATCCACAGCCGCGGCACCACGGTGCTGCTGGTGGAGCAGAACGCGAGCCGGGCGCTGCAGCTGGCCAACCGCGGCTACGTGATGGAGTCGGGCGAGGTCACGATGGACGGCGATGCGAAGGCGCTGCTGGACGACCCGAAAGTGCGCGCCGCCTACCTGGGCGAGTGAGCCGCGAAGCGCGTCGCTGAGGGGCAAGAACCACCCGCTTGGGTGGTTCCGCCGGCGTTGTCGCGTTCCTATACTGGCCCGCACAAAACGGCCCGGGACCAGGGCCGCGCCAACCCCTAGGAGTTCTTCCATGCAAGCCACCCTGCGCCCGTCCGGCCTGACCGGTCTGTCCCTTGTCGCCGTCGCCACCGCCGCGCTGCTCAGCGCCTGCGGGTCCACCATGCCGACGATGGGCGAGAACAAGGGCACCGTGTCGGGCGCTGCCGGCGGCGGCACGGCCGAGAACAGCAACAGCCAGCTCGAGAAGTGCCCCGAATCGCTGGGCACGCTGGCCGTGCAGGAAGACACCACCGCGCCCTGGTACTACCAGCTGCGCCAGCACCAGCTGGGCTCCACCATCCCGGTGCTGCGCCTGATGGTGCAGCAGAGCAACTGCTTCGTGATCGTCGAACGCGGCGGTGCGATGAACAACATGATGAAGGAGCGCTCGCTGGAACAAAGCGGCGAAGTGCGCGCCAACAGCAACTTCGGCAAGGGCCAGATGGTCGCGGCCGACTACACGATGAGCCCGGCGATCCAGTTCTCGGGCAAGACCGGCGGCGGTGGCGGCTTCCTCGGCGGCGGCGGGCTGGGCCTGCTGGGCGCGGTGGCCGGCAACGTGAGCCGCAATGAAGCGTCGACGACGCTGCTGCTGATCGACAACCGCTCGGGCGTGCAGATCTCGGCCGCCGAAGGCACCGCGAAGAACTTCGACTTCGGCATGTTCGGCGCCGCCTTCACCGGCGGGCTGGTCGGCGGCGGCGGCGGCTACGCGAACACGCCGCAGGGCAAGGTGGTCGTGGCCGCGTTCGCCGATTCGTTCAACCAGATGGTGAAGTCGCTGCGCAACTACAAGGCGCAGACCGTCAAGGGCGGCCTGGGCACCGGCGGCCGCCTGGGCGTGGATGGCGGCACGACGCCGGCATCGCAGCCGCAGGCTCCTGCGAAGAAGAAGTAAATCGGGGCCGGCTTCAGTCGACCTTCGCGCCTGAAGCTTTCACCACCTGCTCGTACTTCGCGCGTTCGCGCTTGACGAATGCGCCGAACTGCTCCGGCGTGCCCGGCATCGGCTCGGCCATCAGGCTCGCGAAGCGCGCCTTGATGTCGGGCGATGCGAGCGCCTCGGTGAACGCCTTGTTCATCTTGCGCGTCACGTCGGTCGGCAGGCCGGCCGGGCCGAACAGGCCGAACCAGGTGTTCACGTCGAAGTGCGCGAGCCCGCCACCCGCTTCGGCGATGGTCGGCACCTCGGGCATCGCGCTCGAGCGCGCCGTGGTCGTGACGGCCAGCGCGCGCAGCTTGCCGGCCTTGATGTTGGTCGATGCGGTCGCCAGGTTGTCGAAGTTCAGGTCGACCTGGCCCGACAGCAGCGCGAGCTGCGCCGGGTTGCCGCCCGAGTACGGGATGTGGACCATGAAGACGCCGGCCTGCGCCTTGAACATCTCGCCGGCCAGGTGCCCCGCGCTGCCGTTGCCGCCGGAGCCGTAGTTCAGCTTGCCGGGGTTCTTCTTCGCATACGCGACCAGATCGGCCACGCTGCGGATGCCCAGCCGCGTCGCCGTCTCGGTGTTCATCACCAGCACGTTCGGCACCTGCGCCACGCCGGTGATCGGCGTGAAGTCGCGGATCGGGTCGTACGGGATGCGCGCATACAGCCACGGGTTGATCGCATGTGTCGCCACAGCGCCCATCACGATCGTCAGCCCGTCGGGCGGCGATTTCGCGACTGCATCGGCGCCGATGTTGCCGCCGGCGCCGGCCTTGTTGTCGACGATCACGAGGCCCAGGCTGTCCTTGACCTTGTCGGCCAGCGCGCGGGCGATCACGTCCAGCGGGCCGCCGGGCGAGTAGGGCACGACGAGCCGGATCGGCTTGCCGGCCTGTGCGAGGGTTGCGGAGGGCAGCGCGGCGGCGCCGAGCAGTGAAAGAAGGTGTCTGCGGTGCATCGAGGGGGTCTCAGGCAGGGTGCTTGTCGGCTTCCGACGTGAATGAATCGGCGTAGAACTCTTCGGCGGGCAGGCCGCAACGGGCCACCAGGTCGCGCTGGGCCGATTCCACCATCACCGGCGCGCCGCAGGCATACACCTGGTGGCCGGACAGGTCGGGCAGGTCGGTCATCAGCACCTGGTGGACGAAGCCGGTGCGGCCGGTCCAGCCGTCGTCGGGCTTCGGCTCGGACAACACCGGCACGTAGCTCAGCCACGGCAGCTCGTTGGCTGCCTGCAGCATCCAGTCGTGCAGGTACAGGTCGGCGCGGCTGCGGCAACCCCAGTAGACGACGGCGGGGCGCTCGCTGTCGGTGAATCGCAGGTGTTCGACGATGGCCTTGATCGGCGCGAAGCCGGTGCCGCTGGCCAGCAGCACCATCGGCCGGGCCGAGTCCTCGCGCAGGAAGAAGCTGCCGAACGGGCCTTCGAGGCGCAGGATCTCTTTCTCCTTCATCGCGCCGAACACGTGGTCGGTGAACTTGCCGCCCGGCATGTGGCGGATGTGCAGCTCGATGCCGGGTTGCTGCTCCTGCGTGTGCGGCGCGTTGGCCATGCTGTAGCTGCGGCGGCTGCCGTCGCGCAGCACGAACTCGACGTACTGGCCGGCGTGGTAACGCAGGCGGTCGTTGGCCGGCAACTGCAGGTGCAGCACCGCCACGTCGCCGGCCGGCCGCTCGATGCGGTTGACGCGGCACGGCATCTTGCGCACCGGGAACTCGCCGGCCCCGGCGACGGTGCGGGCTTCGAGCACCACGTCGGTCTGCGGCGCGGCGCAGCAGGTCAGCACGAAGCCGGCTTCTTCTTCGGCGTCGCTCAGCGCCTTGGCCTGGTGGGCGCCGTGGATCACGCGGCCTTCGAGCAGCCTGCACTTGCAGGAGCCGCAGGCGCCGTCCTTGCAGCCATAGGGCAGGCCGATGCCCTGGCGGATCGCTGCCGCGAGGATCGGCTCGTCGCGATCGACCTGGAAACTCGTGCCGCTGGGCTGCACGGTCGCGGTGAAAGTCATGGGGTAACCTCGAAACCAGCCCTCGATTCTGCCCGCGATCCAATGCCCTTCCGCCCCGACCTGCCGACCCGCTTCAAGCGCCCCACCGTGTTGATCGTCGGCTGTGGCGATGTCGGGCAGCGCGTCGCCCGCCTGCTGAAGGGGCGCTGGCGCGTGCTGGCCCTCACGTCGTCGCCCGCGCGCCTGCCGGCGCTGCGCGCGCTCGGGGCCGTGCCGCTGCCGGGCAACCTGGACGATGC
>NZ_JBFUGW010000033.1:0-34473 GCF_056402735.1 Rhizobacter sp. P3_C12 | reverse complement strand
GAGGCTGTGGAGCGCCAATAAAGCCGGGGCGCCGGAGCTGGCTGGTTTCATGGCCCGCGTGCGCAGCACGCTTCGTGCACTGACTGTCGCCCACTGTTTGACCACAACGAACGAAGTGAGTGGCGGGAGTTTGGGCGACGGGCCATGAAACCAGTCAGTGGAGGGAAGTCTTCGCCCCCCAGGGGGCGAAGACCGCACCGGCCGGCGCACCACAGCCTCCCCGCACGCGCCTTCCGAACCCAATGCGAAAGCACAGAACCACGGGGTATTCCCCGCTGTGTCCAGCGGCGGTTTGCTTAAGACTCATAACCATCCAGGCTTCAACCACCCCGGTCGTGAGCACCTCCCTGTTGAATGTTTCGAGTGACGGCCCGGTCACCCACGTGCGGCTGACGCGCCCCGCCAAGCGCAACGCGTTGAACGACGCCTTGATCGCCGAGCTGCAACGCGTGTTCGCCGGCTTCGATGCCGGCGTGCGCGCCGTGGTGCTGAGCGGCGAGGGCGCGCACTTCTGCGCCGGGCTCGACCTGTCGGAGCTCGGCGAGCGCAGTGCGGCCGAAGGCATCCTGCATTCACGCTCGTGGCATGCGGCCTTCGAGCAGATCCAGTTCGGCCGCGTGCCGGTGGTCGCGGTGCTGCACGGCGCGGTGGTCGGCGGCGGGCTCGAACTCGCGAGCGCGGCGCACATCCGCGTCGCCGAGCGCAGCAGCTTCTACGGCCTGCCCGAAGGCCAGCGCGGCCTGTTCGTCGGCGGGGGCGGCTCGGCCCGCATCCCGCGGCTGATAGGCGTCGCCCGCATGAGCGACATGATGCTCACCGGCCGCGTGCACGACGCCGAAGAGGGCCAGCGCATCGGGCTGTCGCAGTACCTGGTCGACGACGGGCAGGGCCTCGCGACCGCGTTCGAGCTGGCGCGCAAGATCGCGTCGAACGCGCCGCTGTCGAACTTCGCGGTGATGCACGCGCTGCCGCGCATCGCCGAGCAGGGCCAGGCGGCCGGGCTGTTCACCGAATCGCTGATGGCCGCGATTGCGCAGGCCGACGATGCGGCCAAGCAGCGCATGCGCGACTTCCTCGACGGCAAGGCCGGCAAGGTCGCGAAGTCATGAGCACCGTGGTGCCTCGGTATCGGCGGGTTGCCTTGGGCGGTTCGCTCTCGGCCCGCTTCGTGCCGGCCGACGACGGCAGCCTGCTTGTCGAATCGACCGAGCCGCTGCAGCCGCACCCGCTGCGCCTGACCGATCGCCTGCAGCAGTGGGCCGCGAAGGTGCCCGACCGCACGCTGGCCGCCAAGCGCGACGCGCAGGGCGTGTGGCGGCACCTGAGCTATCGCGACGCCGTGCTCGGCGCGCGCAGCATCGCGCAGGCGCTGCTCGACATCGGCCTCGGCCCCGAGCGCCCGTTGGCCATCCTCTCCGACAACGACCTCGAACACCTGCTGCTGACGCTCGGCGCGATGTGGGCCGGCGTGCCGTGCGCGCCGATCTCGCCGGCGTACTCGCTGCTGTCGCAGGACCACGCCAAGCTGCGCCACATCCTCGGGGTGCTGACGCCGGGGCTGGTGTTCGCCGCGAACGGCAATGCCTATGCGCGGGCGATCGACGCCGCGCTGCCGGCCGGCACGCCGCTCGCGCTGGCGACCGGCGCGGTCGAGGGCCGCCATCTGCTGCACTTCGCCGACCTGCTCGCGACGACGCCCACCGATGCGGTCGACGAGGCCCACGCCCGCGTCGGCCCCGACACCATCGCGAAGATCCTGTTCACCTCCGGCTCGACGCAGGCGCCCAAGGGCGTGATCAACACGCAGCGCATGCTGTGCAGCAACCAGCAGATGATCCTGCAGTGCTTCCCGTGCCTCGGCGAGACGCCGCCGGTGCTGGTCGACTGGCTGCCGTGGAACCACACCTTCGGGGGCAACCACAACGTCGGCCTGACGATCTGGAACGGCGGCACGCTGTACATCGACGACGGCAAGCCGACGCCGGCGCTGATCGGCCACACGCTGCGCAACCTGCGCGAGATCGCGCCCACCGTGTACTTCAACGTGCCGAAGGGCTTTGAGGAGATCGCCAACGCGCTGGAGCACGACGCCGCGCTGCGCGACACGCTGTTCAGCCGCGTGCAGATGTTCTTCTTCGCCGGCGCCGGGCTCTCGCAGCCGGTGTGGGACCAGCTCGACCGGCTGGCCGAGGCCGCCTGCGGCGAGCGCATCCGCATGCTGACGGGGCTCGGCATGACCGAGACCGCGCCGTTCGCGATCTGCGCCAACGGCGGCGACGTGCGCTCCGGCCACATCGGCCTGCCGGCGCCAGGCATCGAGCTGAAGCTGGTGCCGAGCGGCGACAAGGCCGAGTTGCGCTACCGCGGGCCGAACGTCGCGCCGGGCTACTGGCGCCAGCCGTCCACCGCGTACTTCGACGACGAAGGCTTCTACGCGAGCGGCGATGCGGTGCGCCTGGTC
The DNA here is from genome assembly GCF_056402735.1 of Rhizobacter sp. P3_C12. Taxonomy (NCBI): domain Bacteria; kingdom Pseudomonadati; phylum Pseudomonadota; class Betaproteobacteria; order Burkholderiales; family Sphaerotilaceae; genus Rhizobacter; species Rhizobacter sp. P3_C12. Next base: position 32,012 of record NZ_JBFUGW010000033.1, on the reverse strand, counting down.
GACCCGGCCGACCCGCAGCGCGGCCTCGCGTTCGACGGTCGCATCGCCGAGGACTTCAAGCTCGCGACCGGCACCTTCGTGTCGGTCGGCCCGCTGCGCGCCCGCGCGATCGCGGCCGGCGACCCGTGCGTGCAGGACGTGGTCGTCACCGGGCTGAACCGCAACGAGATCGGGCTGCTGGTGTTTCCGCGCGCCGACCGCTGCCGGGTGCTCGCCGGGCTGCCGGCCGATGCGCCGCTCGCCGACGTGCTGGCCGCCGCGCCGGTGCGGGCGTTCTTCCAGCACTGGCTAGACACGTTGCACGACGCCGGCACCGGCAGCGCGACGCGCGTGGCCCGTGCGTTGCTGCTGGCCGAGCCGCCGGCGATCGACCGTGGCGAAGTCACCGACAAGGGATCGATCAACCAGCGCGCGGTGCTGGCCTGCCGGGCCGGGTTGGTCGAGCAGCTGCACGACRGCAGCGCCCCCGGCCTCTTGCTGCCCGCAACGCGATGAGCGAATCCCGCACCACCACGCACACCGTCGCCGTGAACTTCGGCGACTGCGACCCGGCCGGCATCGTCTTCTTCCCGAACTTCTCGCGCTGGATGGATGCGGCCTCGCTGTCGTTCTTCATGCAGTGCGGCGTGCCGCCGTGGCGCGTGCTCGAGAAGACGCGCGGCATCGTCGGCACGCCGCTGCTGGAGATCCACACGCGCTTCATCCAGTCGGTCACCTACGGCGAGACGATCCACATCGAGACCTGCATCGAGGCCTGGCACGGCAAGGCCTTCGTGCAGCTGCACCGCGTCACGCGCGGCGGCGAGCTGGTCTGCGAAGGCCGCGAGACGCGCATCTTCGTGACACGCGATGCCACGGGAAAATTGAAGTCCATCGCGGTGCCGGATGACATCCGCGCACTCTGCCGGACAGAATCACGACCCCGAACGGAGACACCCCCATGAAGCACCTGAAGACCTGGCTGGCCGCTGCGGCCCTGGCCACCCTCGCGGCCGGCGCACGGGCCGACGTGACGATCGGCGTCAGCGTCCCGCTGACCGGCCCGACCTCGGCGCTCGGCATCCCGAGCAAGAACGGCATCAGCCTGTGGCCCGCGACGATCGCCGGCGAGAAGCTCAACGTGATCGTGCTCGACGACGCCACCGACCCGACCGTCGGCGTCAAGAACGCCCGCCGCTTCGTCACCGAGGACAAGGTCGACCTCATCGTCGGCTCGTCGGCGACGCCGATCGCGATCGCGATGTCGGACGTGGCGGCCGAGGCACAGACGGTGCAGCTGGCGCTGTCGCCGATCCCGCTGCCCGAGGGCAAGGGCGCCTGGACCTTCCGGCTGCCGCAGTCGACCGCGGTGATGGCGATCCCGATCGTCGAGCACTGGAAGAAGACCGGCGTGAAGACCTTCGGCTTCGTCGGCTACGCCGATGCGTACGGCGAAGCGTGGCTGAAGGACATCACGGCGCAGGCCACCGCGGCCGGCATCAAGAACGTCGGCGTCGAGCGCTTCGCGCGCGCCGACACCAGCATCACCGGCCAGGCGCTGAAGCTGGTGGGTGCGAACCCGGATGCGATCCTGGTGGCGGCCTCGGGCAGCGGCGCGGCGATGCCGCACAAGGGCCTGGTCGAGCGCGGCTACCCGAAGGACAGGATCTACCAGACGCATGGCGCGGCCACCCTCGACCTGATCCGCGTCGGCGGCAAGGATGTCGAAGGCTCGTTCGTCTCGTCCGGCCCGGCGCTGGTGGCGCCCAAGCTGCCCGACAGCAACCCGAGCAAGGCGATCGGCCTGCGCTTCATCGAGCAGTACGAGAAGGCCTTCGGCCCGAAGAGCGCGAACCAGTTCGGCGCGCACGCGTTCGACACAGCGATCGTGCTCGAGAAGATCATCCCGATGGCGCTGAAGAAGGCCAAGCCCGGCACGAAGGAATTCCGCGCCGCGCTGAAGGAGGCGCTGGAGACGGCCGGCCGCATCCCGGTGTCGCAGGGCGTTCTGAACTACACCGCGGCCGATCACTTCGGCTTCACGCCCGACACGGGCGTGCTGCTGAAGGTCGTCAACGGCGACTGGGAAGTGGTGAAGTGACGGCCACTTCTCTCTGATGGACCTCTCGATCGCGGGCATCCTGCTGCTCGACGGCGCGACCAGCGGTGCGGTCTACGCGCTGCTGGCGCTCGCGCTGGTGCTGGTGTTCGCGGTCACGCGGGTGATCTTCATCCCGCAGGGGGAGTTCGTCGCGTACGGAGCGCTGACGCTCGCGATGCTGCAGATGGGCAAGCTCCCCGGCACCGTGTGGCTGCTCGGGATCCTGGCCGTGCTGGCCACGCTGCGCGACGCATTTGGCGCGGCGCGCGCAGGCCAGCCCGCCCGCCGCATCGCGCGCGACGCCGCGCTGTCACTGGCCGTTCCGGCCGCGGTGACGCTGCTCGCGTTGTGGGCCGCGCCGCGCCAGCTGCCGCTGCTGCTGCAAAGCCTGCTGACGCTCGCGATCGTCACGCCGCTCGGGCCCCTGGTCTACCGGCTCGCGTACCGGCCGCTCRCCGATGCGTCGGTGCTGGTGCTGCTGATCGTCTCGGTCGGCGTGCATTTCGCGCTGACCGGCCTGGGCCTGCTGTTCTTCGGCGCCGAGGGCTTTCGCAACCCGAGCTTCTGGGACGAGCGCTTTCGCGCCGGGCCGCTGATGCTGTCAGGGCAGGCGTTGATCATCTTCCTCGTCTCGGCCGCGCTGATCGTCGGGCTGTGGCTGTTCTTCGGGCGCACGCTGCAGGGCAAGGCCTTGCGTGCGACGGCCGTGAACCGGCTCGGCGCGCGGCTGATGGGCATCTCGACGGAAGGCGCCGGGCGCTGGAGCATGGGCCTCGCGGCCTTCATCGGCGCGCTGTCGGGCCTGCTGATCGGCCCCACGACGACGATGTTCTACGACACCGGCTTCCTGATCGGCCTGAAGGGCTTCGTCGCGGCCATCTTCGGCGGGCTCGCGAGCTACCCGGGCGCGGCGGCCGGTGCGCTGTTCGTCGGCTGGCTCGAATCGTTCGGCTCGTTCTGGGCCAGCGCCTACAAGGAAGTGATCGTCTTCACGATGATCCTGCCGGTGCTGCTGTGGCGCAGCTTCACGCACGGCGAATCCGATGACGAGTAGAGGCTGGTTCCTCGTCGCGTTCGCCGCCGTGCTGGCGCTGTTGCCGCAGTTGCCGGTGCCGGAGTTCTGGATCACGCAGCTGAACTACATCGGGCTGTACGCGCTGGTCGTGATCGGCCTCGTGCTGCTGACCGGCATCGCCGGGCTGACCTCGTTCGGCCAGGCGGCGTTCGTCGGCCTCGGTGCCTACAGCAGCGCGTGGCTGACGCTGAACCTCGGGCTGTCGCCGTGGCTCGCGGTGTTCGGCGGGCTGGCGCTGACGGCGCTCACCGCGCTGCTGCTCGGCTGGATCACGCTGCGCATGTCGGGCCACTACCTGCCGCTCGCGACCATCGCCTGGTGTCTGAGCCTGTTCTACCTGTTCGGCAACCTGGAGGCGCTGGGCCGCTATGACGGCCTGCTCGGCATCGCGCCGATCGGGTTCTTCGGCCTGCCGCTGAACACCGGCCGCAGCTTCTTCTACCTGCTGTGGGCGCTGGTGCTGCTGGCGGCGCTGGCGGCCACGCAACTGCTCGATTCGCGCAGCGGCCGCGCGCTGCGGGCGCTGAAGGGCGGCAGCACGATGCCCGAGGCGATGGGCATCGACACCTTCCGCGCGAAGGTCGCGGTGTTCGTGCTCGCCGCGCTGCTGGCGAGCCTGTCGGGCTGGTTGTTCGCGCACTTCCAGCGCAGCGTCAATCCGTCGCCGTTCGGCCTGAAGATGGGCATCGAGTACCTCTTCATGGCGGTGATCGGCGGCGTCGGCCACGTGTGGGGCGCACTCGCCGGCGCGGCCGTCGTCAAGCTGCTGGAGGACCAGCTGCAGGTGCTGCTGCCGCGGCTGCTCGGTGGCAGCGGCAGCTACGAGGTGATCGTGTTCGGCGTGCTGCTCGTGTTGGTGCTGCAGTACGCGCGCGACGGGCTGTGGGCCGCGGTGGTGGCGCGGCTGCCGCGGCGCGCCCGAAAGCGCGACTGGGCCGATGCGCCGCCGCTGCCCGAGGCCGCGCGGCCGCCGCACGGCGAGCTGGTGCTCGACGTGCAATCGGTGCGCAAGGAGTTCGGTGGGCTGGTCGCGGTGAACGATGTGAGCTTCCAGGTGCGGGCCGGCGAGATCGTCGGGCTGATCGGGCCGAACGGGGCCGGCAAGTCGACCACCTTCAACCTGGTGAGCGGCGTGCTGCCGCTGACGCGCGGCGAGGTGCGGCTGCGCGGCGAGCGCATCGACGGGCTGCCGTCGCGCGGCATCGCGCGGCGCGGCGTGTCGCGCACCTTCCAGCACGTGAAGATGGTGCCGGAGATGACGGTGCTGGAGAACGTCGCGCTCGGTGCCCACCGGCGCGGACGGCGCGGCATGCTGTCGGCGATGCTGCGGCTGGACCGCGATGAAGAGCGCCGCCTGCTGCGCGAGGCCGAGCGCCAGCTGCAGCGCATCGGCATGGCCGACCGCGCCGACGAGCTGGCCGGCAACCTGGCGCTCGGGCCGCAGCGGCTGATGGAGATCGCGCGCGCGCTGAGCGCCGATCCATCGCTGCTGCTGCTGGACGAGCCGGCCGCCGGCTTGCGCCACCAGGAGAAGYGGGCGCTGGCCGAGGTGCTGCGGCAGCTGCGCGCCGAGGGGCTGTCGATCCTGCTGGTCGAGCACGACATGGACCTGGTGATGGACGTGAGCGACCGCATCGTCGTGATGGAGTTCGGCACGCAGCTGATGCAAGGAACGCCGGCCGAGGTGCAGGCGAGCGAGGCGGTGCGGGCGGCGTACCTCGGGACGGAGCACTGAGCATGAGCGACCCGATCCCCACCCCTCCGTTCGCCCTGAGCATGTCGAAGGATCGGGCTGAGCCTGTCGAAGCCCTGGAAGTCACCGACCTGCACGCCGGCTACGGCCGCGCCGAAGTGCTGCGCGGCATCCGGCTGCAGGCCGCAGCCGGCAGCGTTGTCACCGTGATCGGCCCGAACGGCGCCGGCAAGTCGACGCTGCTGAATGCGCTGATGGGCGTGCTGCCGTCGCGCGGGTCGATCCGCTGGCAGGGCAGCGCGATCGGTGCGCTGGCGCTCGAGGCACGCGTCGACCGCGGCATCGCCCTCGTGCCCGAGACCCGCGCGCTGTTCGGCAGCATGCCGGTCGAGGACAACCTGCGGCTCGGCGCCTGGCGCCTGCGGCAGCGCGGGCCCCAAGCGGCACGCGATGCGATGGAGCGCGTGTTCGCGCTGTTCCCGCGCCTGCAGGAGCGGCGCGGACAGTTGGCCGGCACGCTGTCGGGCGGCGAGCGGCAGATGCTGGCGGTGGGCCGTGCGCTGATGGGCGAGCCGTCGCTGCTGATGCTGGACGAGCCGAGCCTCGGCCTCGCGCCGCTGGTGGTGCGCGAGATCTTCCGCACCATCGCCGCGCTGCGCGCGACCGGCGTGACGATCCTGCTGGTCGAGCAGAACGCACGCGCCGCGCTGGAGGTGGCCGACCACGCCTACGTGCTGGAGATGGGCGAGATCGTGCTGCAGGGCCCGGCCGGCGAGCTGGCGCGCGATCCGCGCGTGATCGACACCTACCTCGGCGCGGCGCGCTCCAGCGGATCACGCTGATGGTGGAAGCGCTCGACACCTCGCGGCTGGAGCACCTGGTCGGCTATGCGGCGACGCGCGCCTCGGTGCAGCTGAAGCGCTCGTTCGTGCGCCACCTCGGACCGCTGGAATTGAAGGCGGTGGAGTTCTCGATCCTGGTGCTGGTGGCGGCCAACGAGCGCGCGAACCAGAAGCAGCTGGGGCAGGCGCTCGACGTGTCGGCGCCGAACATGGCGGTGACGCTGGACCGCATGGCGGAACGCGGCTGGGTGCAGCGGGTGCGCTGCAGCGACGACCGGCGCTCGCAGCGCATCGAGCTGACGCCGGCGGGCCGCAAGCTCGCGGCGCGCGCCGAGAAGATCGCCGCGACGATGGAGGACGACGCGCTGGCGGTGTTGTCGGCGCGCGAGCGTGCGACGCTGATCCGGCTGCTGATGCGCGTCGCGGCCGGCGCCGGCTAGAGCGGCTTCAGCTCCGGCCCGCGCAGCCCGACCAGCAAGGCCCGCCCGCTGCCGTCGACGCGGAACTCGCCGAAGCGCGCCTCCGACCAGCGCTGCGCCTCGCCCTCGGGGAAGAACCAGGCATCGGTGACGAGGATCCAGCGACCATCCTTCGGCGTCAGCTCGATGCGCAGTTCGTCGGCCGCGAGCGGCGTGCCGTCGTCCAGCCGCAGCAGCGCCAGCACGCCGCGTTCGTCGCGCCGCGCGACGGCATGCGGTCGCTGTGCGCGCAGCAGGTCGTCGTCGAGGCCCTGCTCCAGCGCGGCCGGCAGGCGGAAGTTCAGCCGCATGAAATCGCCCTGCATCAGCGAGCGCGGGTCGGCCGGCGCGAGTTCGACGAACACCGGCTGGCCGTGCGCGATCAGCGACTCCTTCTGCCAGATCGCCAGGTTCGCGACCAGCAGCACGGCGACGGCGGCGACGGCGATGCCCCAGCGCTGCGGCCCGGCCGGTGCCGCGGCAGGTGCTGCCTCCATCGCCTGGCGCCGCGACAGGCCCCAGCGCGCCAGCAGCGCGAGCACGGCGCCCGCGGCCACCATCAGCAGCGCCTTGTGCGCGAGCGGCCAGGCCAGCTGGTAGTAGAACGCGCCGATGATCCAGGCCGCGGCCACGCCGGCCGCGGCGGCCAGGCGCCAGCGCCGCGTGGTGGCGCTCAGCGCGAGCGCCAGCAGCACCGCGCCGAGCGTGGGCATCAACCAGGCCAGCAGCGCGAGCACCGCGGCCACGCCGGCCAGCCACGGCCGCCGCAGGCCCGGCCAGCGATGCGCGGCCCACAGCGCCCCCGCGACGGCCAGCGCCAGCGATGCGGCCTGCTGCAGCGTGCCGATCCAGCGGTGGCCGCTATCGCCCCCGCGCACCAGGTCGCCTGCAAAGTCGCCGAGGTTCGCGCCGACCAGGAAGGTCATGCCGGCCCACCACGCGAGGCCGCACAGCGTCGCGAGCAGCCAGCCGGCGCTGAGCGGCTCGACGACGGCGGCGTGCACCGGTGCGATGCGGCGCACCAGCACATGGGCGGCCACCCACGCCGCGGCGCAGCCGTGCCATGCGAGCCAGAACGCGCCGAGGCGCATCGTGCTCGAGTAGCGCCACGGGTCGATCGCCAATGCGAGTGCCAGCATCACCGCCGCCAGCGCACCGAGCAGGGCACGCAGCCAGTCGGCCCGCACCACCACCGCGACGGCCAGCGCCACCGTGCCGAGCGTCGCGAAGGCGAGCGCATCCGGCAGGTCGCGGAACAGCCCGAACGCGAGCGCGCCGCCGCCGACGATCAGCCCCGGCACCGCGAGCTGCTCGACGAACAACGGCACCTGCCGCGCATGCAGCACCACCAGCGAGCCGGCCAGCACCAGCAGCCCGATCACGTAGGGGCCGGCGCCACGCGTGACGAAATCGCCGAGCAGCATCCCGACCACGATGATCAGCGGCACCGCGGCCAGCCAGGCGCCGAGGCCGGTCAGCAGCACGACCGGCCACGGGCGGGTCTCGGAGTGAGCCATCAGGGAATCGCTCATGCGCTTGCTCCGGTGTGGGCGTGGCGGCGTGCGAGGTGCATCACGCCCGAGACGCTGGCGGCCAGCAGGCCGGCGGCCGACAGGCCCAGCAGCAGCATCCTGCCGATCTCGTCGCCGGAATTGTGGCGGTCGAACAGCAGGTGCGTGAGGCCGGCGACCAGCAGCGCGTTCAACCCGAGCGCGACCGCGCTCAGGCCATAGATGTCGAAGCTGCGCGCGTTGGCCAGCAGCACCGCCGCGATGCCCAGCACCGCCAGCGCCAGCGCGTAGTGCGCGCCGCTGCGGTCACCGAACACCGCGCTGGCGCCGCTGACGCAGATCATCACGACCGCCAGCGTCACCGCGGTGCGCTCGCCCCACAGGCCGCCGCCGGTGACGCGTTGCCACGCCGGGTGCAGCGCGACCACCAGCGCGATGGCCGCGCTCCAGCCGATCAGGTGGGCCGGCAGGTCCTGCGGCTCGATGCGCCAGCGGTGACCGGTGTGCGCGACGATCCACAGCGAGATGCCGCTCATCGCGACCAGCGCGAACGGGGCCCACAGCACGTCGCTGCGCGCGCCCAGGCACAGCGGCAGTGCGAGCGCGGCCCACAGCGCGAACAGTTGCCAGGCGTCGGCGCCGGTCTGGTAGGTCTGGCCGAAGAAGGCGAACAGGCCGCCGATCCCGAGCAGCGCCAGCAGCCCGAGCGGCGCGCGCAGCGTGGGCCGCCACAGCGCGCCGGCGCACATCACGACCACGCAGGCCTGCAGCAAGGCGAAGCGGCCGGTGCGGCCGAGCTCGGACCAGTTCGCGGCAACCCAGAAGATCAGGCCCAGCCCGCCGAGTGCGGCGGCCAGTACCGCAATGCCTTGCGGCAGGCGCTGCGAGAGCGCGGGTGGTTCGTCGTGCAGGTCCATCGTGTCTCCAGGGTGTGGTCGCGATGGTAGCGATGCGCCGTGCCATCCGACGCCGGTGCGTGCCGTGGGTGCCGCGGGTCGCCACCGCCGGGGGCGTGTGGCAATACCGAAGCGACCACCGTGGTCAGTCCGGCGCGTCGAGGTTGTCCGTCACCCGCTGCAGCAGCGCCAGCAGTTGCCGCTGTTCCGCTGCGCTGAACCCGGCCACCGCCCGCGCATTCAGCTTGCGCGCCTGCTGCTGCAGCGTGCGCAGCACCGCCTGGCCGTCAGCCGTCAGCGAGAGAGTGACGCTGCGCCGATCCGCCGCGTCGGCCTGCGCGTCGAGCAGGCCGCGCTCGCGCAGCCCCTTGATCAGCCGCGCCAGCTGCGCCTTGTCGCGCCCGCTGTGCTGCGAGAGCTCGCTCTGCGTCGCGCCGGGGTGGCGGCCGAAGTAACCGAGCACTTTGCTCTCCATGTGCGTGATGTCGTGCGGCCCGTCGCGCAGCACCTGGTACTGCTGCCCGCGGTACTGGTGCATCACCGTGTGGATCAGCTCCAGCACGTCGTCTTCCATGCGGGGCACGGCTTTGCCCTGATGGTTGACATTGTCATCTTGTTTGCTCATGATGGGGGATATTGTCAACCATTTCGAGAGCGAGCCCCATGACGGCAGAAACCTCCACCCGGCGCGTGCAGCGCGTCCAGCATGAGATCCGGCGGCGCGAGCTGCGCGTCGTGCGCGTCGAGGCCACGAGCCCCGGTTTCCGGCGCATCGTGGTGGCCGGCGAGCCGATGGCCGGTTTCATCAGCGCGTCGTTCGACGACCATGTGAAGCTCTTCATCGACACCGGCGCAGCCGAGCCGGTGCGCCGCGACTACACGCCGCGCCGCCACGATGCCGCGGCGGGCGAGCTGACGCTGGATTTCGCGCTGCACGACGACGGCCCGGCGTCCGACTGGGCGGCGCGCGCGCAGCCCGGCGACGCGCTGACGGTGGCCGGCCCACGCGGCTCGTTCATCATCCCGCTCGACTACGACTGGCACCTGCTGATCGGCGACGCGAGCGCGCTGCCGGCGATCGAGCGCCGGCTCGAGGAGCTGCCGGCCGGCACGCGCGCGATCGTGCTGCTGCAGCTCGATGCAGCGGATCGCCGCCCGCTGGCGAGTGCCGCCGCGCTGCAGGTGCAGCATGTCGACAGCGACGACGCGCTGCTCGCCGCGGCCCGCGCGCTCACGCTGCCGCCCGGCGACGGCTACGCCTGGTGCGCCGGCGAGGCCGCGACGATGGCGGCGCTGCGCCGCGTGCTGGTCGACGAGAAGGGCCACGACCGCCACGCGATCCGCGCGGCCGCGTACTGGAAGCGCGGCGTCGTCGCGCACCACGAGAACCTCGGCGATTGAAGAAAGGAACACGCCATGTCAAACCGGACCTTGCCGCTCGACGACCACCTGCTCGACTACGTCATCGCCCATTCGGTGCGCGAGCACCCGGCGCAGGCCGCGCTGCGCGAGGCGACGCGGCGGCACCCGCACGCGTCGATGCAGATCTCGCCCGAGCAGGGGCAGTTCATGTCGCTGCTGGTGCGCCTGATCGGCGCGCGCCGCGCGATCGAGGTCGGCGTGTTCACCGGCTACAGCGCGCTGACGGTGGCGCTCGCGCTGCCCGACGACGGCCGGCTGCTCGCCTGCGACATCAACGACGACTACACCCGCGTCGGCCGGCCGTTCTGGCAGCAGGCGGGCGTGGCGCACAAGATCGAGCTGCAGCTCGCGCCGGCGCTGCAGACGCTGGATGCGCGACTCGCGGCCGGCGAGGCCGGGCAGTACGACTTCGCGTTCATCGACGCCGACAAGCGCAGCTACGACGGGTACCTGGAGCGCTGCCTGCAACTGCTGCGCCCCGGCGGGCTGATCGCGATCGACAACACGCTGTGGGGCGGCGACGTGGCGCACCCGGCCGCGGCAGGCACCGACACCGCGGCGCTGCAGGCGCTGAACGACAAGCTGCACCGCGACGAGCGGGTCGACCTGTCGCTGCTGCCGATCGGCGACGGGTTGACACTCGCGCGCAAACGGTAGCCCGGATGCCAATCCGGGATTTGTCCGACACATCCCGGATTGGCATCCGGGCTACGAACCCCATACCTCCTGGGCCGTCTCCACGACCAATCTGAGCTTCGCCCGCTGCGCCTCCACCGCGATGTCGTTGCCGTGCACCGTGCTGCTGAAGCCGCATTGCGGCGACAGGCACAGCTGCTCCAGCGGCACGTACTTCGCGGCCTCGTCGATGCGGCGCTTCAGCTCGTCCTTCGACTCCAGCTCGCCGAGCTTGGTTGTCACGAGACCCAGCACCACCGTCTTGCCCTTCGGCAGGAAGCGCAGCGGCCTGAAATCGCCGCTGCGCGCGTCGTCGTACTCGAGGAAGTACGCGTCGACGTCCATCTCCGACAGCAGCGCCTGCGCCACCGGCTCGTAGCCGCCCTGCGCCGCCCAGGTGCTCTTGAAGTTGCCGCGGCACAGGTGCACCGCGAGCGTCATGCCGGCCGGCTTCTGCGCCACCACGCGGTTGATGAAACCGGCGTAGCGGTGCGGCAGCTCGTCGGGGTCGTCGCCGCGCTGGCGGGCCGCCTCGCGCATCTTGTCGTCGCACAGGTAGGCGAGGTTGGTGTCGTCCATCTGCACATAGGTCGCGCCGGCCGCCGCCAGCGAGCGCAGTTCGTCGCCGTAGGCGTTCGCCACGTCCTGGTAGAACGGCTCCAGGTCCGGGTAGTGCTCGCGGCTGATGCCGGCGCGCCCGCCGCGGAAGTGCAGCATCGTCGGCGACGGGATCGTCACCTTCGGCGTGCGCCGCGTCTGCGACTTCAGGTACTCGAAGTCGGCACGCTGGATGTCCTTCACGTGGCGCACCTTGTCGATCACGCGCATCACCGGCGGGGCGAGCTCCTCGCTGCCGTCGGGCTTCTTCACCAGCACCGGGATGTCGGTCTTCACGCCGCCCAGCTGCTCCAGGAAATCGATGTGGAAGTAGGTGCGGCGGAACTCGCCGTCGGTGATGCTCTGCAGGCCCACGTCCTCCTGGAAGCGCACGATCTCGGTGATCGCCCGGTCTTCCACCGCACGCAGTTCGGCCGCGCTGATCTCCTTCAGGCGGAAGCGCTCGCGGGCCTCCAGCAAATACTTCGGTCGCAGGAAGCTGCCGACGTGGTCAGCGCGAAAAGGAGCTGCGGAACGCTGGGTCATCAAGGTCTCCTGTGAGGGTTCACCGCGATGCGCGATGCCCCCGTTTCTGCTGCAATGTTCTTATATAGAACACGGGTGCTGTATGCGAACCTTGATGCTAGCATCCGGCCCCGGATTCGCTGCATCATCCACCGCCTTCCCAACGGAGACAAACGCATGCACAAGCGCACCGCCCTGCGGCACCTCGCTGCGGCGGGGCTGGCCTCGAGCCTGCCCCTGGCTTTCCCATCCGCCGCCTTCGCGCAGGCCAAGCCGTTCAAGATCGGCTTCATCCTCCCGATGACCGGGCAGTCGGCATCGACCGGCCGGCAGATCGAGGCGGCCGCGAAGCTGTACCTGGCGCAGAACGGCAGCACGGTCGCCGGCCGCAAGATCGAGCTGATCATCAAGGACGACGGCGGCGTGGCCGACGCGACGCGCCGCATCGCGCAGGAGCTGGTGGTCAGCGACAAGGTCGACGTGCTGGCCGGCTTCGGCCTGACGCCGCTGGCCCTCGCGACCGCGCCGATCGCGACGCAGAGCAAGACGCCGATGGTCGTGACCGCCGCGGCCACGTCGATCGTCACCGAGCAGTCGCCCTACATCGTGCGCACCAGCTTCACGCTGCCGCAGGTGACGCTGGGCATCGCCGAATGGGCGAGCAAGAACCAGATCAAGCGCGCGGTGACGCTGGTGGCCGACTACGCGCCGGGCATCGACGCCGAGAAGACCTTCAGGGACCGCTTCAAGCTGAACGGCGGCGAGGTCATCGGCGAGATCCGCTCGCCGCTGCGCAACCCCGATTTCGCGCCCTTCCTGCAGAAGGTGCGCGACCTGAGCCCCGATGCGGTGTTCGTGTTCCTGCCGTCCGGGCAGGGCGCGGCGTTCATGAAGCAGTTCGCCGAGCGCGGCCTCGACAAGTCGGGCATCCGCCTGATCTGCACCGGCGACGTGACCGATGACGACCAGCTCAACGACATGGGCGACGTCGCGCTGAACATCGTCAGCTCGCACCACTACTCGGCCTCGCACCCGTCGGCGGTCAACAAGAAGTTCGTCGAGGCCTTCCAGGCGGCCAACAAGTTCCGCCCGAATTTCATGGCGGTGGCCGGCTACGACGGCATGCGCGTGATCACGAAGGCGCTTGAGGCCACCAAGGGCGCGGGCGGTGGCGATGCGCTGCTGGCCGCGATGAAGGGCCAGGTGTTCGAGAGCCCGCGCGGTCCGGTGATGATCGATGCGCAGACGCGCGACATCGTGCAGGACGTCTACATCCGCCGCGTCGCCCGGGTGAACGGCCAGCTCTTCAACGAGGAGTTCGACGTGCAGAAGGCCGTGAAGGATCCGGGCAAGACGAAGTAGGCATGCTGACGCTGCTGTTCGACGGCATCGCCTACGGCATGCTGCTGTTCGTGCTGGCCGTCGGGCTGGCGGTCACGCTCGGGTTGATGAACTTCGTCAACCTGGCGCACGGCGCGTTCGCGATGGCCGGCGGCTACGTCACCGTGCTGCTGATGAACCGCCTGGGCGTGCCCTTCCTCGCGACGCTGCCGGCCGCCTTCATCCTCACCGCGCTGGCCGGGGCGCTGCTCGAACGCACGCTGTACCGGCCGATGTACGCCAAGCCGCATCTCGACCAGGTGCTGTTCTCGATCGGCCTGGTGTTCATGGCGGTGACGGCGGTCGACTGGATCATCGGCTCGCAGCAGCAGATGATCCAGGTGCCGCCGTGGCTGCAGGGCCGCTTCGACTTCGCCGCGGTCGGCATCGGCAAGTACCGGCTGTTCATCATCGTGCTGTGCGCGCTGCTGACGATCGCGCTGCAGGCGGTGCTGACGCGCACCCGCTTCGGCAGCCGGCTGCGCGCCGCGGTCGACGATCCGCGCGTCGCGCAGGGCCTGGGCATCAACACCAGCCAGGTGTTCCTGCTGACCTTCGCGGTCGGCTCGGGGCTGGCCGGGCTGGGCGGTGCGCTCGGTGCCGAGGTGCTGGGGCTGGACCCGAGCTTCCCGCTCAAGTTCATGATCTATTTCCTGATCGTCGTCTCGGTCGGCGGCACCACCACCATCACCGGCCCGCTGCTGGCCGCGCTGCTGCTGGGCATCGCCGACGTGTTCGGCAAGTACTACGTGCCCAAGCTCGGCGCCTTCATCGTCTACACGCTGATGATCGTGATCCTCACGCTGCGCCCGCAGGGGCTGTTCGGGCGGAGCGCCGCCCGATGACCGAACGCGGCAGCGTGCGCGATTCACTGGCCGCCGCTTCGGCCTGGCGCTGGTGGGAGTTCGCGCTCGGGCTGGTCGCGCTCGGCTCCTGCGTGTTCGCCGGCGAGCATGCGCTGCTGCTCAACGAGATCGCGATCCTCGGGCTGTTCGCGATGTCGCTCGACCTGGTGCTGGGCTACGCCGGCATCGTGTCGCTCGGGCATGCGGCGTTCTTCGGCTTCGGCGCCTACGCGGCGGCGCTGTTCGCGAAGCACGTGATGCCCGATCCGCTGGTCGGGCTGGCGGTGGCGATCGCGGCATCGGCGCTGCTCGGCGCGTTCAGCAGCCTGCTGATCCTGCGCGGCTCCGACCTGACGCGGCTGATGGTGACGCTCGGCGTGGCGTCGGTGCTCTATGAGCTCGCGAACAAGCTCGACGGGCTGACCGGCGGCACCGACGGGCTGCAGGGCGTCGTGATGGGGCCGCTGCTCGGGCACTTCGAGTTCGACCTGGTCGGCCGCACCGCGTATGCCTACAGCCTCGCGGTGCTGGTGCTGGCGCTGCTGCTCGCGCGGCGCGTCGTGCACTCGCCGTTCGGCGTCTCGCTGAAGGCCTTGCGCGACAACCGGCTGCGCGCCACCAGCGTCGGGCTGTCGGTGAATGCGCGGCTCGCGGCGGTGTACACCCTCGCCGCCGGGCTCGCCGGTGCGGCGGGCGCACTGCTCGCGCAGACCAGCGGCTTCGCGTCGCTCGACGTGCTTGACTTTCATCGCAGCGCCGACGTGCTGCTGGTGCTCGTGATCGGCGGCACCGGCTACCTGTACGGCGGCGTCTTCGGCGCGATCGCGTTCAAGCTGCTGCACGACCTGGTGTCGGCCTGGACGCCGCAGTACTGGCTGTTCTGGCTCGGGCTGTTCCTGGTGGTGCTGATGCTGGTCGGCCGCGACCGCTTCATCCGCCCGTGGACCTGGTGGGGCCGCAAGCCATGACCATCGCGCTGGAAACCCGCGGTCTCGTCAAGCGCTTCGGTGGCATCGCCGCGACGCAGGACGTGTCGCTCACGATCGAGACCGGCGCGCGCCACGCGCTGATCGGCCCGAACGGCGCCGGCAAGACGACGCTGATCAACCTGCTGACGGGTGTGCTCGCGCCGAGCGCCGGCACGATCCTGCTCGACGGCCAGGACATCACCCGCCTCGCACCGCACCAGCGCGTGAAGCGCGGCCTGGTGCGCACCTTCCAGATCAACCAGCTGTGGAGCGAGCTGACGCCGCTGCAGTCGCTGGCGCTCGCGGTGTCGGCCGAGCGCGGGGCCGCTTCGCGCTGGTGGCAGCCGCTCGGCCGGGCCGACGGCGTGGCCGAGGCCTGCGAGACGCTGCTGAAGCAGTTCCGGCTGGACGACGTGATGGACCGGAAGGTCGCGGTGCTGCCCTATGGCAAGCGCCGGCTGCTGGAGATCGCGACGGCGCTCGCGTGCCGGCCGCGCGTGCTGCTGCTCGACGAGCCGGTGGCCGGCGTGCCCGGGGGCGAGCGGCAGGAGATCTTCGACACCATCAACGCGCTGCCGGCAGACGTGTCGATCCTGCTGATCGAGCACGACATGGACCTGGTCTTCAACTTCGCGCGCCGCGTCTCGGTGCTGGTCAATGGCGCGCTGTTCGCCGAGGGCGACGTGCAGAGCATCTCGAACGATCCGCGCGTGAAGGCGGTGTATCTCGGCCAGGGGGAGGCCGCCCATGGCTGAGCCGCTGCTGCGCGTGGAAGGCCTGACCTCCGGCTACGGCGAGGCCGTGGTGGTGCAGGGCGTCGACCTGGAACTGGCGGCAGGGCAGTCGCTCGCGCTGCTGGGGCGCAACGGCACCGGCAAGACGACGCTGCTGAACACGCTGGTCGGCGTGACGCGCCGCCATGCCGGCCGCATCGTGCTCGCCGGGCAGGACATCAGCGCGACCGCCCCGTACCGGCGCGCCGCGGCCGGCATCGGCTGGGTGCCGCAGGAGCGCAACATCTTCAAGTCGCTGACGGTCGACGAGAACCTGACGGCGGTCGCGCGCCCGGGGCCGTGGACCGTTGCGCGCGCCTACGAGATGTTCCCGCGGCTCGCCGAGCGGCGCGGCAACCTGGGCCACCAGCTGTCCGGCGGCGAGCAGCAGATGCTGGCAGTGGTGCGCGCGCTGGTGCTGAACCCGAAGCTGCTGCTGCTCGACGAGCCGCTGGAGGGCCTGGCGCCGATCATCGTGGAAGAGCTGCTGCGCTCGATCGCACGCGTGGTGCGCGACGAGGGGCTGTCGGCCATCATCGTCGAGCAGAACCCGCGGATGATCCTGCCGATCACGCAGAACGCGGTGGTGCTGGACCGCGGCAGCATCGTGCACCGCGGCGACAGCGCGGCGCTGCTGGCGGATCCGGCGCAGCTGGAGCGCTGGCTGGCTCCGTAGCCCGGATGCCAATCCGGGGTGTGTCCGACACCTCCCGGATTGGCATCCGGGCTACGAACTGAGCAATCCGGGGCGCGCGTCGGACGGGGCGCCGGCCCTACAGTGGCGCGGCCATCACCTTCGTCCATGCGCCCCCAGTCCGAACTCTCCTACCGCCGCCGCATCAACCGCGTCGTCGCCCATGTGCATGCGCAGCTGTCCTCCGATCTCGAGGGGAGCACGCTGGCCGACATCGCCGCGATGTCGCGCTTCCACTTCCACCGCGTGTTCTCCGCGATGACCGGCATGACGCCGGCGCAGTACGTGCTGCGCATGCGCCTGGCGGCCGCCGTCGAGGCGCTGCGCGGCGGCAGCGCGCCAGTCGGGCAGATCGCGCTCGATTGCGGCTTCGATGGCGGCACGAGCTTCGCCCGCGCGCTGCGGCGTGAGTTCGGGCTGTCGCCGAGCGCGGTGCGCACGGCGCTGCTGGACCCGCGCCTGGCGCTACCGGTGGTGGCATCCCATCGACCCTCCCGGAGAAAGACCATGCTTGAACCGACCTTCCGCGACCTGCCTGAACGCCAGGTGCTGTGCGCCACCGAACGCGGCGCGATCGACAACGACATGAGTGCCGCCGCGCAGCGCGCCTTCGGCCGCCTCATGCCAGCCGTGCAGGCGCTCGGCCTCGGCGAGCGGCAGACCGCGTGCCTCGCGATCTGCCCCGACGAGGTCCAGGGCTTCGACGACCCCGATGCGCGCTTCATCGCGGCCATCGCGTTCAGCGGCCCGGTGCCCGACCTCTCGAGCGTCGACCGCATCGAGTGCCAGGCGATCCCCGCCGGCCGCTGGGCGGTGTTCCGCCACACCGGACCGTACGACACGCTGTGGCAGACCTGGCGCGCGATCTACCGCGACTGGGTGCCGTCGTCCGGCGTCGAGCTGCGCGATGCCGCGCCGTTCGAGGACTACGTGAACGACGCTCGCCAGGTGCCGACCGAAGCGCTGATCACCGACATCCACATCCCGGTGCGCTGACGCACCGGTCAGTGTTCGAGCGGCAGCCCGACGTAGTTCTCGGCCAGCACGGTGGCCGCCGCCTCGGAGTGCAGCAGGTAGTCGATCTCCGCCTCCTGCACCTTCTGCCCGAACTCGCCGCCGTCCGGGAAGCGGTGCATCAGCGACGTGAACCACCACGAGAAGCGCACCGCGTTCCAGACGCGGCGCAGGCAACGCTCGGAGTAGCCGTCGATGCCGGCATCGCTGTGCGCCTGGTAGTGCTCGATCAGCCCCTGCGCCAGGTACTGCACGTCGGAGGCCGCCAGGTTCAGCCCCTTCGCGCCGGTCGGCGGCACGATGTGCGCCGCATCGCCGGCGAGGAACAGCCGGCCGAAGCGCATCGGCTCGGCGACGAAGCTGCGCAGCGGCGCGATGCTCTTCTCGATCGACGGGCCGGTGACCATGCGCTCGGCCGATTCCGGGTCGAGCCGGCGCCGCAGCTCGTCCCAGAACGCCTGGTCGCTCCAGCGGGCGACCGAGTCGTCCGCCGGGCACTGGAGGTAGTAGCGGCTGCGCGTCAGCGATCGCATGCTGCACAGCGCGAAGCCGCGCTCGTGGTTCGAGTAGATCAGCTCGTGCGAGACCGGCGGCGTCTCCGACAGCACGCCGAGCCAGCCGAACGGGTAGCTGCGCTCGAACACCTTCAGCGCGGCCGGCGGCACGCTCGCGCGGCTCACGCCGTGGAAGCCGTCGCAGCCGGCGATGAAATCGCAGTGCAGCTCGTGCGTGACGCCTTGCCGGCGCCAGCTGACGCGCGGCGCGGCGCCGTCGAAGTCGTGCAGCGCCACGTCTTCGGCCTCGTATTCGGTGACGGCACCGCAGGCGCTGCGGGCATCCATCAGGTCGCGCGTCAGCTCGGTCTGGCCGTAGACCATCACCTGGCGGCCGTGCGTCAGCCGGCGCAGGTCGATGCGCTGGCGCGTGTTGCGAAAGCCGAGGTCGAAGCCGCCGTGCACCAGCCCCTGCGCATGCATGCGCTGGCCGACGCCGAGCTGGTCCATCAGGTCGACCGTGCCTTGCTCGAGCACGCCGGCCCGGATGCGGCCCAGCACGTAGGCGGCGCTGCGCTGCTCGAGGATCACCGCATCGATGCCGGCCTGGTGCAGCAGTTGGCCCAGCAGCAGCCCGGCCGGCCCGCCGCCGATGATGGCGACCTGTGTGCGCGCGCTGCTCATGATCGTCTGCTCACAGCACCGTGCGCAGGCTCGCCTGCGCATGCAGCAGGGCCGGCAGCGAGCCTTCGACCAGCTGGTCCATCGTCACGCGCGCCGCATGCACGCTGACGTTCATCGCCGCGAGCACCTCGCCGCGGTGGTTCTTCAGCGGCACCGAGATCGTGCGCAGCCCGAGCTCCAGCTCCTGGTCCACCGTCGCATAGCCCTGCGAGCGGGTGCGGGCGATCTCCAGGCGCAGCCGCTCCGGCAGCGTGATGGTGTTGGGCGTCAGCGGTTCCAGCGCCTGGCGGGCGATCCACGCGTCGACCTCGGCCTGCGGCAGCGCGCTCAACAGCACGCGGCCGTTCGCGGTGCAGTACGCCGGCACGCGGGTGCCCGGCTGCAAGGTGGACGAGACCACGCGGCCGGCGCTGGTGGCGGCGATGCAGATCACGTCGTTGCCGTCGAGCACGCCGGCCGACGAGGCTTCCTTCAGCGCGTAGGCCAGTTTGTGCAGCTCCGGCTGCACGATGCGCGGCAGCCGCGCCGAGTGCATGTAGCTCTGGCCCATGCGCAGCACCTTCGGCGTCAGCGCGTACATCTTGCGGTCGCTGTTGACGTAGCCGAGGTATTCCAGCGTGATCAGGTAG
This sequence comes from Rhizobacter sp. P3_C12, assembly GCF_056402735.1. NCBI lineage: Bacteria > Pseudomonadati > Pseudomonadota > Betaproteobacteria > Burkholderiales > Sphaerotilaceae > Rhizobacter > Rhizobacter sp. P3_C12. Next base: position 12,757 of record NZ_JBFUGW010000033.1, on the reverse strand, counting down.
CGGCGGGCGGCGGCGCGGGTCAGGTTGCAGCGCGCGGCGACCTCGCTGATCGTGAGGCGCGGCCGGTCCTGGTCGAAGGCCTCGATCACCGCGAGGCCCTTCTCGAGGCCGGCGATCAGGTCGCGCTTGTTGGGGGCGGCCGGGGCCGCGGTGTCGGCGGCCAGGCCGTCGTCGGGAAGCTGCGGTTCGCGAGCGTTCATCTCAACTGCTACTCCGAGGTGCGCCAATCGCCCATGGTGGGCGCTGTGTCGACGCGATCCGCACCCAGCCCCTTGTGGTGCGAATCAATGTAGCCTACCTTCTGCAGATTGCAGCCGCGATTCGACCGCGTGGGCGATTGGCGGATCGAGGAAGCGGATCGAGCGGGTCAAGGAGACAGCGATGCAGTTCGACGAGGTGGCCCCGGGCGTGTACCCGAGCCTGATCCATCCCCCTTATCAATCCACCCGCAGCCGGGGCCCGATGCAGCCGCCGTTGCGCGTGAAGGCGCCGGTGCCGGCGCGCGACGGCGTGCGTTTCTCGCCCGCGCTGGTCGGCCCGAAGGATCTCGACCTCACGTCCCACGGCAGCAGCGCGCCGCTCGGCGAGAAGATCATCGTCAGCGGCCGCGTGGTCGACGAAGACGGCCGCCCGGTGCGGCGCTCGCTGCTCGAGGTGTGGCAGTGCAACGCGGCCGGCCGCTACTGGCACAAGAAAGACCAGCACGATGCGCCGCTCGACCCCAACTTCCACGGCGTCGGCAAGATGTTCACCGACGACGATGGCCGCTACCGTTTCGTGACGATCAAGCCGGGGCCGTACCCGTGGGGCAACCACGACAAGGCCTGGCGGCCGGCGCACATCCACTTCTCGCTGTTCGGCAACGTGCTGGCGCAGCGGCTGGTGACGCAGATGTATTTCGCGAACGACCCGCTGTTCGCGTTCGACCCGATCTTCCAGAGCATCCCCGACGAGGCGGCGCGAACCCGCCTGGCCGCGCACCTGGACATGGACCACACCGACGGCGGCAACGCCCTCGGCTACGACTTCGACATCGTGCTGCGCGGCCGCGACGCGACGCCGATGGATCTGTGAGCGCCGACGCCATGACGAGCCGGATCACTTCATCGCAGACCATCGGCCCGTTTCCACACGAGGGGTGGCGCTGGGCCGCCGAGCTGTCGCAGCAGGGGGCCACGGCCACCACCTGGATCACGATCGGCGGCGTGCTGTTCGACGGGCAGGGCCAGCCGGTGAGCGACGGCTGGGTCGAGGCCTGGTCACCGGCCGCGGCGACCGGCGAGCATGGGCGCCCGATGCCCGGCTTCCGCCGTTGCCCGACCGGCGAGCGCGGCGAGTTCCGCATCGAACTGGGCGCTTCGCCGCAGGCGGCGCCGGGCGAGCCGGTGGCCTGGATCACGCTGTTCGCGCGCGGCCTGTTGAAGCACCAGTTCTGCGCGGTGTTCCTGGCCGACGCGCCGGGGCTCGCGAACTCGGAACTGCTGGCGCAGGTGCCGGCGGCGCGCCGCGACACGCTGGTCGCGCAGCGCCAGGCCGACGGCAGCTACCGCTGGGACATCCACCTGCAGGGCGAGCGCGAGACGGTGTTCCTCGATTTCGAGTGAGCGTCCGGGGCCGGGGTGTCAGCGGTTCGCTGCCGCATGCGCGCGGGCGAGCAACGCATCCATTGCGACGGCCTGCGCGATCGAATCGTCGAGCGTGATGCGCACCGCCTCGTGGCCGAGTGCCGCGGCCTCGAAGTGCCGCACCATCAGCGCATACGGGTCGCAGGGCGCGAAGCGCTCGACGTGATCGCCGATGCGCAGCACCGCCTCGACGTCCTTCCAGCCGAACGGTGTCTCCAGCCTCAGTATGCCGTCGCGCAGCAGCGCCTCGAACTGCGTGTGTGGCGGCAGCGAGAACGCGCAATCGAAATGGCCGGTGACGTCGCCGTGCGCGGTGTCGAAACGCAGCGTCGCGTGCGCCGCATGGTCGACGCGGCCGCCTTCGGCATCAGGCGGCGTCAGCCCGGCCGCCACGCCGAGCACCACCGGCTCGACGCCGGCCAGCCACCGCATCAGGCTCAGCGGATAGCAGCCCAGGTCGTACAGCGCGCCGCCGCCCATGCGGCGGCTCCAGCGCACGTCGGCCGGGTCGTGCAGCGTGTAGGTGAAGTGGCTGCGCATCCATTTCAGCGGGCCCCAGGCCTCGCCGTGCAAGAGCGCCTGGGCGCGCGCGAGCTGCGGGTGGAAGCGGTGCATGAAGGCTTCCATCACCAGCCGCCCGGCGGCCGAGGCGGCGGCCTTCATCTGGCGTGCTTCGTCGGCGCTCAACGCGAGCGGCTTCTCGCACAGCACGTGCTTGCCGGCTTTCAGCGCGGCGAGCGTCAGCGGCAGGTGCGCATGGTTGGGCAGCGCGATGTAGACCGCGTCGATGTCGTCGCGCTCGAGCAGCGCGTCGTAGCGCATCGCGAGCGGGATCTCGTGGGTCGCGGCGAAGGCCGCGCCGCGCACCGGATCGCTGCAGCCGAGCGCGACGATCGGGCTGCCGGTGCTGCGGAAGGCCGGGATCAGCGCCGACGCGGCGATGCGGGCGGCGCCGATCAGGCCCCAGCGCAAGGTGGGTGGTGAGGTCATGGCGGTGGTGGTGGGAGCTTTGCCCATCGTGCCAGCAATTCCTGTTCTCGCTGCGGCGTCAGCTTGCCGTCGCGCCGAGAATCGCCGGCGGCGGGGATCGGCTCGGCCAGGATGTCGGCGGCCGTCTCGTGCAACGACCGCGTGTTCAAGCCGGCCGCCCGCGCCCGCGCGACGCTGACCGCGAGGAAGCCCTGTGAATCCGCCTCGCTCGCCGGGATCCACAGCGGCAGCTCGCTCCACAGGCGCACGCCTTCGGCCTGCAGGAAGGCCTCGCTGACGAGTCGTGGTGTCGCCGATGCATGCCCCGCGTGCACGGCCGCGGCGATGCAGGCGTCGATCATCCGCGGCCAGGTCAGCGGCGCGTCGACCGGCCCGGTCGCGTTGAAGTCACCGCGCGTGCCACGCTCCAGCAGCCGCAGCATCCACGCGGCGAGGTCGCGCACGTCGATCACCTGCAGCGGCGACGGCGCCTCGGGCACCAGCATCGTGCCGCCCGCCGCGGCGCGCCACGGCCAGTGGCTGAAGCGCCCGGTCGGGTCGCCGGGCCCGACGATCAGGCCCGGCCGCACCACCAGCGCCCGCTCGCCCCACACCGCGCGCAGGGCCGCCTCGCAGGCCGCCTTCTGCGCCCCGTAGTGCGCGACGCTGCGGTCGTCCGGCGCCACGCCGTCGAACGCTGCCAGCGGCGCCCGCTCGTCTTCGCCCGGCCGAACGAGCGACGCATACGCCGACACGCTCGAGACGAACAGGTACTGCCCGGCACCGGCCAGGGCCTCCGCGCTGAGGCGCACATCGCCCGGCAGGTAGCCGCAGGTGTCGACCACCGCATCGAAGCGCCGGCCCTGCAGCGCACCGAGATCGCGCTGCCGGTCACCGGCGATGCAGTCGACGCCGGTCGGCCAGGCACTGCGCGCCCGCCCCCGGTTGAACACCGTCACCGCATGCCCGGCCGCACAGGCTGCATCGACCACGGCCGCACCGAGGAACACGCCACCCCCGAGCACCAGCAGCCTCATGGCGACACCGGCAACGGCGACGGCGCCTTCACCTCTTCCATGCAGATCATCGAACGCACGTCGTCGACGCCGGGCACCTGCATCAGGCGGTCGGTCAGGAACTGGCTCAGGCTCTTCAGGTCCTGCGCGACCACCTTCAGCAGGTAGTCGCTGTCGCCCGAGACCGTGTGGCATTCGAGGATCTGCGGGAAGGCACGGATGTCGGCCTCGACCTCGCGCACGCGGCCGAACTGGCCGCCGTCGATGTTCAGGCTGACGTAGGCCATCACGCCCAGCCCGAGCGCCTGCGGATCGACCTGCGCGCGGTAGCCGCGGATCACGCCGCGCTCTTCCAGCGCGCGCACTCGGCGGAAGCACTGCGGCGCCGACAGGTGCACCTGCGCCGCCAACTCCACGTTGCTGGCGCGGCCATCGGCTTGCAGGGCTTCCAGAATCTTGCGGTCCAGGCCGTCAATCGCTCCACCGTTCATCGCTTTGCTTTCATTGATGCATGAATCGTGCGTCAACGTCGGCAAGGATGCAAGTTTTGGAAAGCAAATTTCGCTGCCGCATCTCTAGACTGTGAGCGTTCGCTATGCACCAAGACCAGGAGTTGACATGACCACCGCCGCCCGCGCCGCCGCCCTGCACGCCCGCCACGCCACCTCGAAGGAATCTCCGATCGCGCTGGAGCAGCGCCACGGCGCCCACAACTACCACCCGTTGCCGGTCGTGCTGACGCGTGGCGAGGGCGTGCACCTGTTCGACGACCGGGGCCGGCGCTACCTCGACATGATGTCCGCCTACTCGGCCGTCAGCTTCGGCCACAGCCACCCGGTGCTGGTGCGCGCGCTCACCGAGCAGGCGCAGACGCTGGCCGTGACGAGCCGGGCCTTCCACACCGACCGGCTCGGTCCCTTCCTGCAGACGCTGTGCCGCATGACCGGCATGGCGCGGGCGCTGCCGATGAACAGCGGCGCCGAGGCGGTGGAGACCGCGATCAAGGCGGCGCGCAAATGGGCCTACAAGGTCAAGCGCGTGCCCGAGGGCCAGGCGCAGATCCTCGTCGCCGAGGGCAACTTCGCCGGCCGCACCACCACCATCGTCGGTTTCTCGACCGAGGCGCAGTACCGCGACGGCTTCGGCCCGTTCGCGCCGGGTTTCAGCGCGGTGCCGTTCGGCGATGCGCGGGCCCTGGAGGCGGCGATCACGCCGCACACCGCCGCCTTCATCGTCGAGCCGATCCAGGGCGAGGCCGGCATCATCGTGCCGCCGGCCGGCTACCTGAAGGCGGTGCGCGAGATCTGCACGAAGCACAACGTGCTGATGATCTGCGACGAGGTGCAGACCGGCCTCGGCCGCACCGGCCGGCTGCTGGCCTGCGAGCACGACGGCGTGCTGCCCGACGGGCTGGTGCTCGGCAAGGCGCTCGGCGGCGGGCTGCTGCCGGTCAGCGCGTTCCTCGCGCGCGAGGACGTGATGGCGCAGTTCACCCCCGGCGACCACGGCAGCACCTTCGGCGGCAACCCGCTGGCCGCGGCGGTCGGGCTGGCCGCCTTGCAGCTGCTGGAGCGCGAGCAGCTGGCGCGCCGTGCGCAGGAGCAGGGCGACTACCTGATGGCCCAGCTCGGCAAGCTGCGGCACCCGGCGATCACCGACATCCGCGGCCGCGGCCTGCTGGTCGGCGTGCAGATCGACCCGGCGTTCGCGAGCGCGCGCGAGGTGTGCGAGCGGCTGATGGACGAAGGCGTGCTGACCAAGGACACGCACCACACGGTGGTGCGGCTCGCGCCGCCGCTGGTGATCGAGCGGGCGCAGGTCGACGAGGCGGTGAATGCGCTGCGGCGGGTGCTGCAGGCGATCGATGCGAAGGCGGGCGTGCGGAGCGAGGCGGCGGCGGCTTGAGGGTGTGCCGCGGGCGAGGTGATGTCTCGCCTGCCGGCTTCCATCGGGGAAGTGGAACCGGCGGAGCCGCTGGGTTACTCACGTGGATATCGGTTCTTTGCCCACGGTTGCATCAATGTCCATTCAAAGCATTTCCCTCCGCTCCACTTCGATGTGGCAACCGCTTCAAGTCGAGCACCCTGACATCGTGGCGCGCATGCGTGCCGGGCGGCTGGCATCGCAGGCCCATGCGAACAAGGTCTTGTCCAAGTTGCTCGAGGCAGGAGGGCATGAGCTCCCAGCCGAACTCGTCGAGAGGACGGCTTCGTGGTTGAGGATCGTGGATCAAGAGACTTGTGCAGACGACAAGGACGGACTCGTCAAGGAACTCGGTGCCGATGTCGAGCTGAAATACGATGTGACGGGAATTGCCTTGTCGTCATTGAAGGGGCTCATTGACAGGCGAGCAGCAAACTTTCAAATGGCAGACGCTCTGCGTCACGAGCTTCCATCACAACCCATTGCATGGGCCGCCGGTCTCTTTTATGTGAGCGAGGCTCTGAAGGGAACCGTAGCGCGGATGAGTCGTGCGCTTCCCCCGCAGTTCGTGCGAGCCATCAATATCTTGATCGCCAACTTCAGGTCAGATGTGATCGCCATGGATTGGCAGGGCTGTTGCGATTCGATGGCGGCGCTGGACCGCTTCATCTCCGATCAGTTGGTGGCTTCGCCGCGTGAACTCTTGCCGAGCTATCGCGCGCTTCCAGAGATCCGGCGGCCGGATGAAGTCAAGGGGGAGGCGATGTCTTTGAGAGCGTTCATCGACACGAACAGTGGTCCGAGATGGCAACCGATTCAAGATGCGGATGCCGTGAGTCGGGCTCCTTCAAGTTCCTTGCGCATGCTGAAGACACTCATTGATGCAAGCGAGGGCTACTTCAAGGACGCGGATGTTGCTCGTCAGGATCCCCTGAAAGGATCTGACGCGTGGAGTGCCCGTCTTGCCATCGCGGCTGACTGTCTGTCTGGCGTGTACTCCGCGGTGAAATACGATCTTCCCGACGAGCTTCGGGGCGTGATTGAACGGCTGCTCAACGACTTCAAATTGGACGTCGATGGGCATGATTGGCAGGCCTGCTGCGAAACCATGGCGGCGCTGGACTGCTTGGTCTCTGGAAACCTCATCCCGTCGTCGGGCACATCCTCGTCGACCGAGGGCCTGCGCCGCCCAAGCCAAGTGCCAAGTCAGACAGAGCACGCCTTGGTGTCTTTGAGAACGGTCGTCGTCGAAAGACTTTCCAAACTCGAAATGGAGTACGTGAGCCCGGAAAACTCTGTGGGCTCCGCTTGCGTGAAAGTGGCGCGCCAACTTGCGGAGTCGCTTTCGAACTCTCTGCCACCGACGATAAGAAAATCGATTTCAGGTCGGATAAAAGGCATGCAATCGACGGGGGACAAGGGGTTGTATTTCCAGAACTTCGTTGCGTTGCGGCAATCGCTCTCGGCATGGACCCACGACGAAAGGAGCAAGCGACGAATCTGACAGGGGTGCGGCGCGAGGCAGCTACCTGCTGCGCTACCCCGAAGGCGCCGAGATCCCGCCGCACACCGACCCGGTGCAGGCGCGCCGCCATTACCGGCTCAACATCGTGCTGAAGGCCTCGCCGGCCGGCGGCGAGTTCGTCTGCGCGACGCCGATCTTCGCGACGCGGCGCATCAAGCTGTTCCGCCCCGATGCCTGCGAGCACAGCGTGACACGCGTGCTCGGCGGCAGCCGCTACGTGCTGTCGATCGGATGGGTGCTGCCGGCGCGCCAGCCCCCGGGTTAACCCGAGGCGCAGGCGGTGAATCAGTTACCGCCGCTTACACGATCCGCGCAGGGCCTGCACAGTTTTTGGCCCGCGCGTCGCACGTCGCGCTTTATTTCCGCGCCGGGCATGCCGACAAGTACGCATGTCCTCCTTCAGTCTCCCTTCCGTGCGTGACACGGCGCTGCCATCGAGCGCGCTGCCCTCACGCCTGTCCCCCAGCGCGTTCGCCTGCACCGCGATGGGCCTGGCCGGTGGCATCGCCACCTGGGCCGCGAGCGGCTGGAACGGCTGGGCGCTGCTGGTCGGCGCCGGCCTCGGCGTCGCCGGTGCCTTGTTCGACCGCCGCCAGGCCGTGCTGCGCCGGCAGCAGCGTGACGCCACCGCGGCCTTCGTCGCCGGCACCGAACGGCTCGGCCGCGAACTGCTGCCGGTCTGGGGCGGCCACATCGAAAGCTCGCGCGCGCAGATGGAAAGCGCGATCTCCGCCCTCGCACTGCGCTTCGGCGGCATCGTCGACAAGCTCGACCAGGCGATGCGCGCCTCCAACCTCGCTGCCGGCACCATGCAGGGCAGCGACCAGGGCCTGGTGGCCGTGTTCGCGCACAGCAGCAAGGAACTGAACGGCGTGCTCGATTCGCTGCGCGCCGCGATGGCCAGCAACGGCGCCATGCACGACGAGGTGCAGAGCCTGAACCGCTTCGTCGCCGAGTTGCAGGAGATGGCCGCCGAGGTCGCCAACATCGCCTCGCAGACCAACCTGCTCGCGATCAACGCCGCCATCGAGGCCGCGCACGCGGGCGAGACCGGCCGCGGCTTCTCGGTGCTGGCCCAGGAGGTGCGCAAGCTGTCGGCCGCCTCCGGCGAGACCGGCCGGCGCATGGCCGACAAGGTCGCGCTGATCGGCGACGCGATCGCCACCGCACGCCGCAGCGCCGATGCGTCGGCCGAGCGCGAGGCCGCGTCCATCGCTGCCTGCGAGACCACCATCACCAGCGTGCTCGGCGGCTTCCACACCGTCACCGATGCGCTGGTCGCGTCGGCCGACGTGCTCAAGCGCGAGAGCGTCGGCATCCAGGGCGAGATCGGCGAGGCGCTGGTGCAGCTGCAGTTCCAGGACCGCGTCAGCCAGGTGATGTCGCATGTGCGCCAGAACATCGAGCAGCTGCCGGCCGAGCTGACGCGCAGCCGCGAAGGCTTCGAGCGCGACGGCGTGCTGCAGCCGGTCGACAGCGCCGCGCTGCTGGCCCAGCTGGAGAAGACCTACGCGATGGCCGACGAACGCAGCTTGCACAGCGCGCAGGCGGGGCAAAGCGGGCAGGGCGCGCAGGCCGCCGCCGACGCCAGCGAAGAAATCACCTTCTTCTGACCCAGATCCTTTGACAACGACAGACCGGGAAGCACAACACCATGGCCAAGACCATCCTGATCGTCGACGACTCCGCCTCGGTGCGGCAGGTCGTCGGCATTTCGCTCAAGCAAGCCGGCTACGACGTGATCGAGGGGGTCGACGGCAAGGACGCGCTGAAGCAGCTGACCGGCCAGAAGGTCCACCTGATCATCAGCGACGTCAACATGCCCAACATGGACGGCATCAGCCTCGTGAAAGCCGTCAAGCAGATGCCGGCCTACAAGTTCACGCCGATCGTGATGCTGACCACCGAGTCGCAGGACGCGAAGAAGAAGGAAGGCCAGGAAGCCGGCGCCAAGGCCTGGGTCGTCAAGCCCTTCAAGCCCGAGCAGCTGCTGGGCGTCGTGCAGAAGCTCGTGCTGCCATGAGCGGGGCCGAGCGCCGGGCCGCTCCCAAGCCGGCCCGCATCCCCTCGGGGGATCGATCGATGTACTCATCGAGCGAGGGGTTGTCATGAGCGCTCTTCGCATCGAAGGCGAGCTGACGATCTACCGCGCCGCCGAACTGAAGCAGACGCTGCTCGCCGCCGTGGCGGAGCACGCGGCGGTCGAGGTCGACCTGTCGCAGGTCAGCGAGTTCGACAGCGCCGGGCTGCAGCTGCTGCTGCTCGCCAAGCGCGAGGCCGGTGCGGCCGGCCATGCGCTGCGCCTGGTCGATCACAGCCCGGCCGTCGTCGAGGTGCTGGAGCTGTTCGACCTGGCCGCGCACTTCGGCGACCCGCTGGTCGTCGGCTCCTGACGCATACCCGGAAGGCATCCCGATGAACATGGACCAGGCCCTGCAGACCTTCTTCGCGGAAAGCCGCGAACTGCTGGAAGACATGGAGGCCTCGCTGCTGCGCGTGCGCGAGGAAGACGAGCCGGCCGAGACGATCAATGCGATCTTCCGCGCCGCCCACACCATCAAGGGCTCGGCCGGGCTGTTCGGCCTCGACCAGGTGGTGGCGTTCACGCACGTCGTCGAGAGCGTGCTCGACGAGGTGCGCGAAGGCCGCATCGCCGTCGACGAGCCGATGGTCGCGCTGCTGCTGGCCTGCGGCGACCACATCGGCGCGCTGGTCGACGCGGTCGAATCCGACGCCGACCAGGTGGACCCGGCGCTGGTGCAGCGCGGCGAGCCGCTGCTGCTGCGCCTGCGCGCGCATCTGGAGCCCGTTTCGGGCGCCGTGGTGACAGCACCGGAACCGTCGTTCGAGCGCCTCGCGGCCACCGCGCACGATGCCGACCTGTGGCACATCTCGCTGCGTTTCGGCCGCGACGTGCTGCGCAACGGCATGGACCCGCTGTCCTTCATCCGCTTCCTCGGCACGCTGGGCCAGGTGGTCGGCATCGTGACGCTGGCCGACGCGCTGCCGCCGGCTGCCGAGATGGACCCCGAGTCCTGCTACCTCGGCTTCGAGATCGCGTTCCGCAGCCAGGCCGACAAGGCCGCGATCGAAGGCGTGTTCGATTTCGTGCTCGACGACTGCACGCTGCGCATCGTGCCGCCGCACAGCCGCATCGGCGACTACATCGACCTCATCAAGGCGATGCCGGAAGAATCGGCGCGCCTGGGCGAGATGCTGGTGCGCTGCGGCACCGTCACCGCGCACGAGCTGCAGGCGGCGCTCGACGCCCAGGCGCAGGCCACCCCCGCGCCGCTGATCGGCACCGTGCTGGTCGAGCAGGGCCGCGTCTCGCCGCCGGTCGTCGAGGCCGCGCTCGAGAAGCAGAAGCGCGTGAAGGAGGCGAAGACGCAGGAGAGCCAGTCGATCCGCGTCGACGCCGACAAGCTCGACCACCTGATCAACCTGGTCGGCGAGCTGATCATCGCGTCGGCCGGCGCCAGCCTGATCTCGCGCAAGACGCGCAACAGCGAGCTGCAGGAATGCCACTCGGTGCTGTCCGGCCTGGTCGAGGAGGTGCGCGACAGCGCGCTGCAGCTGCGCATGGTCAAGATCGGCGCCACCTTCAGCCGCTTCCAGCGCGTGGTGCACGATGTCTCGCGCGAGCTCGGCAAGGACATCGGCCTGGTCGTCAACGGCGAGGACACCGAACTCGACAAGACCGTGGTCGAGAAGATCGGCGACCCGCTGACCCACCTGGTGCGCAACGCGATCGACCACGGCATCGATTCGCCCGAGCTGCGCGCCGCGCGCGGCAAGCCGGCCCGCGGCACGGTGATGCTGAACGCGTTCCACGACTCCGGCAGCATCGTGATCGAGGTCAGCGACGACGGCGGCGGCCTGGACCGCGAGAGGATCCTCGCGAAGGCCGTCGAGCGCGGCCTGGTCGAGGCCGGCCGCACGCCGAGCGACGCCGAGATCTACGGGCTGATCTTCGAGCCCGGCTTCTCGACCGCCGAGAAGGTGACCAACCTGTCCGGCCGCGGCGTCGGCATGGATGTCGTCAAGCGCAACATCGTCGCGCTGCGCGGCAGCGTCGGCATCGCCAGCACGCCGGGCGAGGGCACCACCGTCACGGTGCGGCTGCCGCTCACGCTGGCCATCATCAACGGCTTCCAGATCGGCGTCGGCCGCGCGGTGTTCGTCGTGCCGCTGGACATGGTCGACGAATGCGTCGAGTTCAGCACCGAGACCGGCCACGACTACACCGACCTGCGCGGCCAGGTGCTGCCGTTCATCCGGCTGCGCGAGCTGTTCGACATCGACGGGCCGCGCAGCGCGCGGCCGAACATCGTCGTCGTCAAGCATGCCGGCCAGAAATTCGGCCTCGTCGTCGACACGCTGCTCGGCGAGGCGCAGACCGTCATCAAGCCGCTGTCGAAGATGTTCGGCCAGGTCCGCGGCATCAGCGGCTCCAGCATCCTCGGCAGCGGCGAGGTCGCCTTGATCCTCGACGTGCCGGCCCTGATGCAGAGCGCCGGCACGCCGGTCGCGGCCGCCTGATCCCATTCAATTTCCAGGGAGAACCACACCATGTTCAGCAACTTCAAGATCGGCGTCCGCCTGATCGCGGGCTTCATGCTCGTCGCGTCGATCAGCGTCGTGATCGGCTTCATCGGCATCTCCAATACCGGGCAGATGAACGAGCTGGCCGACAACATGTACAACAAGGAGCTGATGGGGCTGTCGTACATCAAGGAAGCCAACATCAACCTGATCTACATCGGGCGGGCCCGGTCGAACTTCCTGCTGGCGAGCTCGCAGGCCGAGCGCGACAAGCACATGGCGTCGATCGCGAAGAGCGTGGCGTCGATGAAGGACTACATCGAGAAGGCCAAGCCGCTGTTCGTCAGCGACCGCGCGAAGGAGGTCTTCACCGCGTTCGGCACGCTGTCGGAGGACTACCAGCGCGAGATGCAGCGTGCGCTGACGCTGGCATCGGCGAAGAAGCTGGCCGACCGCGACGAGGTGCTGGCGCAGTCGCTCGACCTGGTGCGCGACAAGGCCAACAAGCTCGACGAGATGCTCGACGAGCTGATCCGGCAGAAGGAGGAGCGCGCCAGGGCGGCCGCCGAGCACACCGAGAGCCTGTACCGCAGCAGCCGCACCGTGATGATCGGTGCGATCGCCGGCGGCGTGGTGCTGGGCCTGCTGCTCGGCTTCTTCATCAGCCGCAGCGTCAGCAAGCCGCTGGGCCGCGCGGTCGAGGCCGCGAACCGGCTGGCCGAAGGCGACCTGACGGTGAAGATCGAGGCCACCGGCCGCGACGAGACCGCCCAGCTGCTGCAGGCGATGAAGCACATGGTCGACAAGCTGTCGCAGGTGGTGACCGAGGTGAACAGCGGCGCGGAAGCGCTGGCGGGGGCGTCGGAAGAGGTGAGCGCGACGGCGCAGTCGCTGTCGCAGGCATCCAGCGAGCAGGCCGCGGGGGTCGAGGAGACGAGCGCGTCGATCGAACAGATGACGGCGTCGATCTCGCAGAACACCGAGAACGCGAAGGTGACGGACGGGATGGCGACGAAGGCGGCGAGCGAAGCGGCCGAAGGCGGCGAGGCGGTGCGCGCGACGGTGGCGGCGATGAAGCAGATCGCGCAGAAGATCGGGATCATCGACGACATCGCGTACCAGACGAACCTGCTGGCGCTGAACGCGGCGATCGA
>NZ_JBFUGW010000032.1:0-34840 GCF_056402735.1 Rhizobacter sp. P3_C12 | reverse complement strand
GCACGAGGGGCAGATGCGCAAGACCGAGTTCCTCGATGCGCTGCGGCTGGCGATCTGCGCCGCCGTCGACGAAGGCCTGGTGGGCACCGGCCGCGACTCGCAGGGCTGCCCGTGGATCGATCACTGGCTGGACTACTACCGCTCGCGCAGCGCGAGCCAGGTCGAACTCTCGCTGCGGCGCTATGCGCCCGAATCGCGCGGCGCATCGAGCGTGGCGGGCTACATCGGCGCGGTGGCGGCGCGGGTGCAGCGCAGCGCGCGGGCCTGGGCCGCCACCGGCGAGATCAGCGGGCTGCCCGAGGACATGCCCGACTCCCCGATGGCCGGCGGCGGGGTGCTGAACGCCTTCGGCGGCATGTTCTTCAAGGGCCGGCCCGGCGGCGCGCAGGCCGCGCGGCCGCCGGCCTCGGTGCAGCACGAGCTGGGGCAGGGGCAGCCCTTGCCGACGCCGGTGCGCGAGCGCATGGAGCCCGCCTTCGGCACCAGCTTCGCCGACGTGCGCCTGCACGACGATGCCACCGGCAGCCGGCTCTCGGACGACTTCAACGCGCGCGCCTTCACGGTCGGTCGCCACGTGGCCTTCGGTGCCGGCGAGTTCCGGCCGGGCACGCCCGGCGGCGATGCGCTGATCGCGCACGAGCTCGCGCATGTCGCGCAGCAGGGCGGCGCCTCGGGCGCGAGATCGGCGCAGGACGCAGGGCCGCTGGAAGCCGACGCGGACCGCAGCGCCGCCGCGTTCGTCAGGCAAGGCTGGCTCGGCGCACGCGAGGCGGCGCGCGACGTGGCCCCGCGCCTGAAGAGCGGGCTGACCTTGTCGCGCTGCTCGAAGGACAAGTCGAAGGTGGCGCAAGGAAAGGACCTGCACGCCGGCACCGCGCAGCCCGACGCCACCACCCAGCAGGCCGTGCAGCGCGAACTGCATCCGGGCGCGGCGGGCTCCGGCCCGACGCTGGCCGACTGGGATGCCCTGAGCACAGCGCCGGGAACGGCCCTCCAGAAGGCGGCGCGCAAGGCCGACCTGAAGACGAAGGTGACCGATGCGATGCGCCTGGAACTCGACGCGAACATGCCAGGCATCCATGCCATCGCAGGCCCCGCGCGGGTGCCGATCGCCGACCTCGAAGGGCCGGGCAACGCGGCGAAGAAGGTGGTGGACCAACGCTTCGACGAATGGATTTCCGTGGCGGCCCTGACGCCGGGCCAGGCGGCCGTGCGGCACGGCTTCGCCTTTCGTGCATCGGGTGCGAACCAGAACCTGTTCGACGCCAACGACAAGACCCAGCGCGCGCTGGCCGGGCTTCCGATCGACGCCCACGACCTGGCGGGCTGGATCGCCGAGACGGCGGGCTCCGCAGCCATGGCGCCGCACAACTTCAGCCCGACCCGCGGCGGCGAGGAGCAGACCTTCCTGGAGACCGAGATCGTGGCGCCGTTCGTGGCGGCGCGCCAGGCGGACCTGGAGCTGTTCGATCTCTTCGGCTTTGCCCTCACCGATCCGCGCACCGGCAAGATCGTCATCGGGACCGCGCCGGATCCCTCCCTGAGCACGACCGCGGGCTCGGGCGGGGCGCCATCCCCGGCACAGCGCAACGTGCGCTGGTCGGCCTGGGAGACGCTGGTCCACGAATACATCCACACGCTGGAGCATCCGGTGTTCCATTCGGCGGGAGGCGCCAACAACCGCATCATGTCGGAGGGCTTCTGCACGATGTTCAGCGAAGAGGTGCTGCTCGACCAGATCCCCAAGGCGCCGAAGAACGCATCGCTGCGCGCCGAGATCGAGGGCGGAAGCTTCCCCGAGCCACCGGCGGGCACGGTGCCCCCGTTCGAAGCCGGCAGCTACGCGGATTTCCTGGCGCACGCGACGGCGATCCGCGGCAAGGTGGGCGACAACGCCGTGAAGGCGGCCTTCTTCCAGGGCCACGTCGAGTTCCTCGGGCTGGAGCCGGGCGGCGGCACCACGGCACCGGTCGCCGCCGCGGCGCGCGACCTGCTGAGCGTGCCGGCGGGCATCACGACCGTGGACCAGCTGGCCAAGGCAGCCAACGTCGCGGTGGCCGACATCGCCGCGGCCAATCCGGGGCTGACGGGCAGCACCGTCATCTCCGGCAGCGTGCGCATCCCGGGCGCCCGCGAGCACATCGTGGTGTCGGCCGGGACGGGCGGCTCGGAGACCCGGGCGCAGATCGCGAAGCAGAATGGCATCACCGAGTCGGCGCTGGCCGATGCCAACCCGGCGGCGCCGTGGGGATCGCTCACCGCCGGCATGCGTTTGCTGATTCCCAAGCCATGAAGATCCGCCATGCCACCCTTGCGCTGCTGGCAGCCACGCTGCTCGCCGTCCATCCGAACCCGGAGGCCGAAACGATGAATGCACCGGAACCGTCCGCCTGCGTGAACGCGCTGCGCGCCTTGGCCGAGGGCCGCCTCGACGCGTGGCATGGCCTGCCCCCGGGCTGCAGCAGGCAGGATGCCGAAACGGCCTACGGGCCCGGCGCCGGCGGCCCCGACGGCGTCGCGTCGCTGGCCGGTACGCCGACGGCGTTCAGGCGCTATGCGCGGTCTGCGCAGGTACCGCGCGACGTGCAGGTGTGGCTGCGCGACGGTGCGATCCTGGGCCTGGAGGTGAACGACCTGCAGCCGGCGCGGCCCATCGCGGACATGCTTGGCGAGCCCGAGGCCAGCGAACGCTCGGGGGTCGGCAGCGTGCACACGCAACGCATCCATGCGTCGCGCGGGCTGGTGCTGCACGTGCAGAACATCACCGGCGCGATCGTGCGCGCCTACGGGTTCGCGCCTTGCACGCTGGAGCAGTTCCGCACCCTGCCCTGGGGGCAGGTGCGCGTCGAGCGGCGGCCGATCCGGCCGCCTCGCTGACGAGATCGCCGGCATGCCCCTCCTGCCGCATTCCCRCTGGCTGCGACCGCGCGTGACGGTCTTCGGCCGCTGCGTGTCGAGCTTCCAGGTCTGCGGCGCAGTGGGGCTGCTGCTCGCCACCGGGCTGGTCTCGGTGCTGGCTGCGCACCAGGGCCTGTCGGCCATCGTCGTCGCCTGCCTGCTGGCGAGCGGCCTGGCGACGGCCTTCGTGCTCGCGATGGCGACCAAGGTCCTCACCGGCCGCGAGGCGCTGGTGTTCTACCACCACGAGATCGCGATCCTGTCGACGGGTGCGCTGCTGCTGCAGGCGCTCGGCGCGCCGGTGCTGCGCTATCTCGACCTGAATGCCCTGTGGCTCGGGGCCTTCCTGGTCTGCGGGCGACAGGGCTGCCTGATGGTCGGCTGCTGCCACGGACGGCCGCACCACTGGGGGGTGCGGTACAGCGACGCGCATGCGCGCGAGGGCTTTGCCGCCTGCTACGTCGGCGTGCGGTTGTTCCCGATCCAGGCCCTCGAATCGATGCTCGTCGCGGCGATCGTCGCGGCCGGCAGCGTCATGGCGTGGCGCGGCGATCGCGCGGGCAGCGTGCTGTGCTTCCATGTGGTGAGCTATTGCGCCGTGCGCATCTGGCTCGAGGAACTGCGCGGCGATGCGGCGCGTCCGTATTGGGGCCGGTTCTCGGAGGCGCAATGGACCTCGGCCGCGTTGATGGCCCTGGTGCTGGCCGGCGAATGGCAGGGCCGGCTGCCGCGGACGCACTGGCACCTGGGCGTGGGCCTGGCGACTGCCCTCGGGTTGACGGTGCTCGCCGTGGCGGGCCGCGCCCGGCACCGCATCCTCGCGCCGCGTCATGCGGGCGAAGTCGCCGGCCTGATCCACTCGCTCGCCCTGCCGCAGCAGGGGCCGATCGCGGTGCGGCGCACGTCGCAGGCCTTCGGCGTGTCGACGCAATCGCTCGGCTGCGTGGGCGGCCGTCCGGTGGCGCTCTATTCGCTGTCGCACGCCGGGCGCCGCCTGGAGGCCGGCGAAGCACGTGCACTGTCGGGATTGATCGCGAACCTGATCGGTGCGCGCGGCGTGCGCGACCTGCTGCGCGGCAGCCGGGGCATCTACCACCTGATCGTGCGGGAAGCGCGGCGCTGAGCCGCCCGCCCGCAGCCACCAAGGAGACGCCATGCCCATCCCTTCCTGTGAGCCGGCGCGCATCCACCCGCCGCATCCGTCCTCGCGTGGCGGCCACGCGCTGTGGGCCCGCTCGGTGCTGCGGTTGCAGCAGACGGTGGGCAACCGCGAGGTGCTGAGGTTGATCGGGCAGTCGCAGCCGGCCGAGACGGCCGCGCAGGCGATGCCGGTGGTGGCCTGCGTGCCCGAGCCCGAGCCCGTACCCGCGCCTTGGCGGCTGCGCGTGCTGGCCGCCATGCGGCGGCTGCGGCCGGGCTCCGCTGCGCAGCCGCAGGGCGACACCGTCGTCCTGCTCGAGGACAAGCGATGACGCGGCCCGACGCCTTGATCCTCGGCATCGACGTCGGCTCGACCACCGTCAAGACCGTGGTGGTCGATCCCGCCAGCCGCGCCATCCTCTGGTCCGACTACCGCCGCCACGAGACGCGGCAGGCTGCCGTGGTGGAGGACCAGTTGTCGGCGATCGAGGCGCAGTTCGGCGCCGTGCCGCCCGCGTCGATGCGCGCCTTCATCACCGGCTCCGGCGGGCCGCCGCTCGCGCCGCTCGTCGGCGCGAAGTTCGTGCAGGAGGTCAATGCGGTGACGATCGCCGTCGACGCCTTGCATCCGGAGGTCGGCAGCGTGATCGAGCTCGGCGGGCAGGACGCCAAGATCATCATCTACAAGCCCGCGCCGCCCGGTGCGGCGGCTTCAGACCGGCGCGTGATCGCCTCGATGAACGACAAGTGTGCCTCGGGCACCGGCGCGACCATCGACAAGTGCGTGCTGAAGGTGGGCCTGGCCGCCGAGGCGCTCGCCGCGCTGGCGTGGCAGCCCGGCAAGCTGCATCCGGTGGCCGCCAAGTGCGGCGTGTTTGCCGAGACCGACATCGTCGGCCTGCTGAAGGCCGGCCTTCCGGCCGAGGAGATCATGTGCTCGCTGGCCGACGCCATCGTGGCGCAGAACCTCTCGGTGCTGACGCGCGGGCACACGCTGCAGCCGCGCGTGCTGCTGCTCGGCGGGCCGAACACCTACCTGCCATTCCTGCAAGGCTGCTGGCGGCAGCGCATCGCCGAACTCTGGCAGTCGCGCGGGCTCGCCGTTCCAGGCGACCTGACCATCGAGGAACTCGTTTTCGTGCCGGCGCATGCCGAGCTCTACGCCGCCTACGGCGCCGCGGTGTTCGGCCTGCAGGAGCCGCCGCAGGTGGGCCGCTACGCCGGCCTGCCGGCTTTGCGCGCATCGATCGCGCAAGGGCGCGGCGCCCGGGCGCTGCACGCGCAGGGTCCGGCCCTGGTGGCGAGCGATGCCGAGCGCGATGCCTTCGTCGAGCGATTCCGCGCCCTGCCTTTCGTGCCGGCCGCCTTCGCGCCGCGGCAGGTGGTGCGCGCCTTCGTCGGCATCGACGGCGGGTCCACCTCGTCGAAAGCGGTGCTGGTCGACGAGGCGGGCGAACTGCTCTTCAAGGACTACCAGCTCTCGCAGGGCAACCCGCTGGCCGACGCGAAGCAGATCCTGCAGCGCGTGCGCGACTTCGTGGGCGGGCAGGGGGCCACGCTGCAGGTACTGGGCGTGGGGGCGACCGGCTATGCGGCGGACATCCTCGAACAGACGCTCGATGTCGATGCGAACATCRTCGAGACGGTCGCGCACATGATGTCGGCCCGGAGTGCCTTCGAGGATGCCGACGTGGTCTGCGACGTGGGCGGGCAGGACATCAAGGTGCTCTTCATGGCGGCCGGCGAGATCCGCAACTTCCGCCTCTCCAACCAATGCTCGGCCGGCAACGGCATGCTGCTGCAGGCGATGGCGAGCCAGTTCGGCGTCGCGCTGCAGGACTATGCCGAACTGGCCTTCCGCGCGCGGCTGAGCCCGCAGTTCAACTACGGCTGCGCGGTGTTCCTCGACACCGACCGCGTGAGCTTCCAGAAAGAGGGCTACGGCAAGGAGGAACTGATGGCGGGCCTCGCGCTGGTGCTGCCGAAGAACATCTGGCAGTACGTGGTGCAGCTGCCGCGCCTGGACCAGCTGGGCCGCGTCTTCGTGCTGCAGGGCGGCACGCAGCACAACCTGGCGGCGGTCAAGGCGCAGCACGACTACATCGTGCAGCGCGTGCCGGGCGCGGTGGTGCACGTGCACCCGCACTGCGGCGAGGCCGGCGCCATCGGTGCGGCGCTGGAGGCTCGCCGGGTCGTCGGGCGGCGCGGGCACAGCCGCTTCGTCGGGCTCGACGCGGCCATCGGCCTGGCTTACACCACGCGCAACGACGACGGCACGGTCTGCCATTTCTGCGCCAACGCGTGCAAGCGGACCTTCATCGATGCCGCGACGCCGCAGGGCCGGACGAGCCGCTACATCGCGGGCTTCTCGTGCGAACACGGCACGGTGGAATCGAAGGAGGCGCTGAAGGCGCTGGTGTCGCACCGCAAGTCGCTGAAGGCGCAGTTTCCGAACCTGGTCGACTACGAGGCCGAGCTGGCCTTCAAGGCCTTCCACACGCCGCAGCCGCTGCCGGACGCGGGCACGCCCTTGCAGCAAGTGCGCCGCGCGAGGAGCTGGAAGTCGCTCTGGCTGGCGCCGGTGCGCGGTTTCGAGCGATCGGCGGGCGCGGCCCGGCGCGCCGCCTTGCGCATCGGCATGCCGCGGGTGCTGAACATGTACTCGACCGGGCCGCTGTGGCGCGCCTACTTCGAGGCGCTCGGCGTGGCACCGCGCAACATCGTCTTCTCCGACGTCACGAGCGAGGAGATGTGGGAGGCCGGCGGGCGCTACGGATCGATCGATCCCTGCTTTCCGTCGAAGGTGGTGCAGGCGCACATCCACGACCTGCTGCTGGTGAAGCACAAGCTGCGGCCGCTCGACTTCATCTTCTTTCCCTGCCTGACGCACCTGCCGAGCTTCGTGCGCGGCATGCCCGACACCACCGCCTGCCCGATCGTGGCCGGCGTGCCCAAGGTGATGCGCGCGGCCTTCACCAAGGAATGCGACCATTTCGCGCGCGGGGGCGTGGCCTACGTCGATCCGGCGATCACGCTCAACGAGCCCGGCTTCATGCAGCAGCAGATGTTCGAGGCCTGGGGCGAGCGCCTGGGCGTGACGCGCGACGAGAGCGACTTCGCGCTCGACCAGGCCTGGGCGGCGCTGCGCTGCTTCGACAGCGAGATGCAGCGCCGCGGCATGCTGCTGCTGGAGCAGCTGGAGGACGAGGACAAGGTCGGCATCCTCGTGCTCGGCCGGCCCTACCACGGCGATCCGGGGCTCAACCACGGCGTGCTCGACGAGTTCCAGGCGCTCGGCTACCCGGTGCTGTCGATCCGCTCGATCCCGAAGGACCCGCAATGGCTGGCGCGCTTCTTCGGTGGCGATGCGGATGTCCTCGGCGTGGCCGACGTGTGGCCCGAGGCGTATTCGACCAACAGCGCCGAGAAGGTCTGGGCTGCGAAGTTCGCGGCCAGGCATCCGAACCTGGTGGTGCTCGACTTCTCGAGCTTCAAGTGCGGCCACGACGCGCCGACCTACGGAATGATCGACAACATCGTCGCGGCGAGCGCCACCCCGTACGCGGCGCTGCACGACATCGACGCCAACAAGCCGTCGGGCTCGATCAAGATCCGCGTGCGGACCTATGCGCACACCTTGCAGCGCCACGCCGAGAAGCTGCAGGACCTGCGCGCCGCGAAGGACGAGCTCGCGCAGCGCATCGATGCCCGGCGGCGCGAGCTGCGGGCCCGCCGGCAAGGCGGGCGCGTGGTCGGCAGCGACGCGGCCGATCAGAGCTACGCCGCATGGGTCGACGAAGAGAAGCCGATCCGCTTCGCACCCGTCGAGCCGAGGAGCGGGCGCGCGTGCGAGACCGCGGTGAAAGCGCAGCCGATCACGATTCATCGGAGGCCAGCATGAATGCACCGGACGGCAACGCGACCCGCAGCGTGGTCTGGCTGCGCGACGAACTCGCGCAGGCGGCGGACATCGAGCGCGAGCTCCAGCAGTTCGAGCGCGACGAGCGCGTGCGGCTCGGCCTCGCCGCCACGCCGGCCGTGCATTGGCGAGACGCCGCGCCGCAGCGCTTCAGCTGCGCCGAGCGGGCCCGCACGACGCTGCTGTGCGGCGGCCTGACGCAGGCCCAGGACCTGCTGATCCAGGGCGCRCTCCGGGGCATCGGCTACCAGGTCGAGGTGCTCGGCACGCCGGACAACGAGGCGTTGCGCTTCGGGCGCGAGTTCGGCAATCGCGGCCAGTGCAATCCCACTTATTTCACGGTCGGCAACCTGGTCAAGCACCTCGTGACCCTGCGCGATGTGCAGGGCCTGGGCACGCAGGAGATCATCGAGCGGCACGTCTTCGTCACCGCCGGGGCCTGCGGCCCGTGCCGCTTCGGCACCTACGCGACCGAGTACCGCAAGGCGCTGCGCGATGCGGGCTTCGCGGGCTTTCGCGTGTTGCTGTTCCAGCAGCAGGGCGGCTTGCGGCAAGCCTGCGGTGGCGGCGACGGGCTGGTGCTGGACCGGCGCTTCTTCTTCGCCGTGCTGCGTGCGGTGATCGCGGGCGACGTGCTCAACGCGATGGGCTACCGCATGCGGCCCTACGAGTGCGTGCCCGGCGCCACCGAGGCGGCACTGGCGCGCTGCAAGACCTTGCTGCACGACGCGCTGGCCACGCGCGGCAGCCTGCTGGCAGCGCTCTGGACCTGCCGCAGGCTGCTCGGCGGCGTGGCACTCGATCGCTCGCAGGTCAAGCCCAGGGTATCGGTGATCGGCGAGTTCTGGGCCATGACCACCGAAGGCGACGGCAACTACCGGCTGCAGGCTTTCCTGGAAGCGGAGGGCGCCGAGGTGGATGCGCAGCCCGTCACGGCCTGGCTGCTCTACAACGTGTGGCAGCTGCGCTGGGACACGCGCCGGCGCATGAAGCTGCAGCAGGCCGACCCGGGCCGCCACGGCCTGGCAGGCAAGCATCCGTTGCGCCGGCTCGCGCTGGCGCGCGCAGCCGATGCCGCGTTGCGCAGCACCTACGCGCTGTTCGCCGTGACGCTCGGCCTGAAGGCATGGCGCTTGTGCGACCTGGACGAGATCGCGACCTTGTCGCACCCGTTCTACGACAACCACCTTCGCGGCGGCGAAGGGCACATGGAAGTCGGCAAGCTGATCCAGAGCGTGAAGCACCGCAAGGCGCACATGGTCGTCAGCGTCAAGCCCTTCGGCTGCATGCCTTCTTCCGGCGTCTCGGACGGCGTGCAGTCGCTGGTGGTCGAAAAGTACCCGCAAGCCATTTTCTGCACCATCGAGACCACGGGTGATGGCGCCGCCAACGCCTACAGCCGGGTCATGCGAGACCTGTTCAAGGCGAAGCTGCTGGTGCGGAAAGAGCAGGAAGCGCTTCGTCGCGGCTGAGGCCCTCGCTCACCGATTGGCGCAAAACCCGAACGATGTACCGGCCCCGGCCTGCAGCACCTGGTTCCAGGACACGCCACTGGCGGTGACGGTGCTGCCGCTTTGCGACAGCGTGGCATTCCAGGAGGTGTAGGTGGTGCCGGCGACGCTGAAGGACACCGTCCAGGTCAGCGGTGTCGCATTCGGGTTCGTCACGGTGACGTTGCTGCAATAGCCCTGGCCCCAGTCGTTCGCCACGGCGATGCCCGTCGTGGCCGGCAGGGCGGCTCCGCCGCTGCCGCCTCCCCCGGACGAGCTGCCGGGAGACGGCAGGACCTTCGGGAACTGGAGGCCGAGATCGATCTCCGTCGTGACGGCCAGCGCCACGCCCGTCGCCGTGATCACCTGGCCGAACACGTCCGTGATCTGCAGGTCGTAGGGCCCCGGCCCCATGCCGCTCGGGGCGATGAAGTAGTTGTACATCTCGCGCCCGAGGGCGCTGTACGCGCCGCTGCCGCCGCCGGGTCGCCAGGCGAGGGACGCGACCGGGCTGCGATGGTCGCGCACCTGCACGCCGGCCCACCATTGGCTGGAGCCCTCTTTGAAATAGACCTTCGCCGCCGGCGGCGTGCACGACACGTACTTCCAGCTGATCGGAATGCGGCCGGCCCCCAGTGGCGAGATGCCGGCAAAAGCCTCTTGCGACAGGTCGACATCGCCGGGTGCGCATTCCGGACAGCGGTCGTCCACCCGCACGACCACCGACTGCTGAGTATTCAGGTTCGTCACCTCGATGCAGGCGCCGCAGGCCTGGGCGGTGTCGTAGTCGGCCGTGTTCATGGCCGCGGTGAGGATGTCGGTGGGCTTGGGGAACGAGCAGTTGCCTCCGCCGCCGTATCCGTAGAAGGTGCCCTGGCCGGTGTGCGTCTGCTGGTAGTTGCCCTGGGCGGCGGCCACCAGCGGGCCTCCCATCAGCAGGCTTCCGATGAATGCCGCGATGCTGCGGCGTGAGGTCGCGTCGGATGATGTCATGGCTGCTCCCGTTGCTGCGCCGCATTGGCGCACGGGGACTGTCGCGCCGAGGCGGCGCCAGCGCCAGCGTGTGATACACCCGGCTGCACTTGTTTCGGTGTCGTGGCCTGTCTGTCAGACCGCAGTCGGCGCGCCGCCGGCCGTGGCGCCGGATGCCAGGGGCGGATGCGTCACGATGCTCTTCAGCTCGGGCCGCGGTGCGCGCAGCGCTTGCAGGTCGGGCCGGGGCCGGCGCAGTGCAGGGGTCGCCTCGAAGCAATGCTCGAGCGCTTGCGCGGCTGCGAGCAGCGCGGCATCCCCGCGCAGCCGCCCGATCAACTGCAGGCCGAACGGCATGCCGTGTTCGTCGCGCCCGCACGGCAGCGACAGCACCGGGTTCGTCGCGAGCGTGACCACATAGGTCAGCCCGAGCCAGTGGTAGTAGTTGCGCATCGCCTGGCCGTCGATGCGCTGGGCATACAGCTCGGTCCACGGGAACGGCGTGACCGGCGTGGTCGGCGCGAGGATCAGGTCGTAGCGCTCGAAGGCGCTTGCGAAGCGCCGCGCGATGCGCGTCTGCTCGAGGTGCGCCCAGGCGCGGTCGGCGAGCGTGATCGACGCCGCCATCTCGACATTGGCGCGCACGTTGGGCCCGAGCGTTTCGGGGGCGGTGCGGAAGGTGTCGGCGAATGCGGCGACGAAGCTCTCGGCGCGCAGCGTGTCGAACGCCCGGTCGGCGTCGCCCAGCGCGAGGTCGACCGGCTCGCAGCAGGCCACCCACGGCCGGATCGCTTCCACGCGCGCGCGAAACACGCGCCGGATCTCCGGGTCGACGATGCACAGGCCGAAATCCTCGGTCGTGCCGACACGGAGCCCGGCCAGGTCCACGCCGGCGAGCGGCCAGAACGACGCGCCGTGCTCCGCATGCGACAGCGGGTCGCGTGGGTCGAAGCCGACCGTGGCGGCCAGCTGCAGCGCCGTGTCGCCGACGTCGCGCCCCATCGGCCCGAGCACCGAGAGGACCGACCAGCCGAGCGGCCGCGCATCGTTGGCCACCAGGCCGGGCGAGGGCCGCAGGCCGACCACGCCGCACAGGGCCGCCGGGATGCGCAGCGAGCCGCCGGTGTCGGAGCCGGTCGCGATCGGCAGCATGTCGACCGCCAGCGCGGCCGCCGAGCCGCCCGACGAGCCGCCGGCGTTCAGCGCGGGGTCGAAGGGGTTGCCGGTCGCGCCCCACACCGGATTGCGCGTGTTGGCGCCGGCGCCCATGTCGGGCACGTTGGTCTTGGCGGTGACGATCGCGCCGGCCGCGCGCAGCCGTGCGACGAGCCCGTTGTCGTGCAGCGGCACGTTGGCGCGCCGGCCGACGTTGCCGTGGGTGGTGAGCAGCCCCGCGGTGTCCAGCAGGTCCTTCACGCCGAGCGGCAGGCCGTGCAGCAGGCCCAGCGGCGCGCCGCGCATCACGTCGGCCTCGGCCTGGCGGGCGCTCGCGCGGGCGCGCTCGAAGTCGGTGGCGGCGATCGCGTTGACGGCGGGGTTGAAGGCTTCGATGCGCGCGATGCAGGCGTCCATCAGCTCGACCGGCGAGAGTTGCCGGCTGCCGATCAGGCGGCGCAGCTCGACGGCGGAACGCTCGGGCAGCGTGGGGTCGTGGCTCATGGTGCTCACTCCAGCGGAATGTTGGCCTTGTGGACGTAGGCCCGCAGCAGCGGCAGTTCCTTCGCCACGCGCGCATCGTAGAACGAGCCCGGCTCGTACGACACGTCGACGCCGGCCTTCTCGAGATCGGCGCGGCTGGCGGGATCCGCCAGCGTGTCGGCGAGCGCCTTGCCCAGCGCCTTCTGCACGGCAGGCGGCAGCCCGCGCGGCGCGACGATGGTGATCCACGGCAGCATCTCGAACCCGGGGTAGCCGGCCTCGGCGACGGTCGGCACCTGGGGCAGCGAGGGCGAGCGTCGCGCCGACGTGACGGCCAGCGCCTTCACATGGCCGGCGCGCAGCATCGGCAGCGCGGCGACATTGGTGTCGAAGCTCAGCAGCACCTGGCCGCCGATCAGGTCCGTCATCGCCGGCGAGCTGCCCTTGTACGGCACGTGCAGGATGTCGACGCCGGTTGCCAGCTTGAACATCTCGCCGGCCAGGTGCGAGGTGGTGCCGTTGCCGAACGATGCGTAGGCCAGCTTGCCGGGTTGCGCCTTGGCGAGCGCGACCAGCTCCTTCACGCTGTTGGCCGGCAGCGACGGGTTGGCCAGCAGCACCAGCGGCGAGGTGCCGATCAGGCCGATCGATTCGAAGCTCTTCTGGGCGTCGTAAGGCAGCTTCGCCTTCAGCGCCGGGTTGACGGTGAAGGTGGTGTTGGAGCTGATCAGCAGCGTATGGCCGTCGGGTGCCGCCTGGGCCACCGCGCCCGCGCCGATCGTGGTGCCGGCGCCGGCCTTGTTGTCGACGATGACGGGCTGGGCGAGCCGCTGTGCCATGCCCTTCGCGATGATGCGGGCCATCGTGTCGGTCGCGCCCCCTGGCGGGAAGGGCACGACGAGCGTCACCGGCTTCTCGGGAAAGCCAGCCGCCCGCGCCGGGCTGCCTCCCAGCGCAGCGAGCAGGACGCAGAACGGCAGGGCGAACAACAGGGCGAGGCGGGTGGTGGTTCTCGACATGGACGGTCCTTTCGAAAAAAAGGTCAGCGCAAACGGTGCGGCGCCAGGGCGTGCGCGTCGACGCCCTGTTGCACGAGCTCGGACGGCAGGGCGGTGCCGCGCAGCAGCGAGGCGGCCAGCGCCGCGGCACCRGCCGCGCTCTGGATGCCGTAGCCGCCCTGGCCGGCGAGCCAGAAGAATCCGGGGCAGTGCGCATCCCAGCCGATCACCGGCTCGCCGTCGCGCACGAACGAGCGCAGGCCGGCCCAGGTGCTGGCGGGCCGGCGGATCGTGAGGGTGGTGACGGCCTCGATCTGGTGGATGCCCAGGGCGATGTCGAGCTCCTCGGGCACCACGTCGTGCGGCACGGTCGGGTCGGCATTCGCGGGCGAGCCGAGCAGCCGGCCGGCGTCGGGCTTGAAGTAGTAGCTTTCGTCGACACCGACGACGGCCGGCCAGTGCGACACGTCGAATCCTTCGGGCGCCTTGAACGTGAAGGCGCTGCGGCGGTGCGGCACCAGGCCGATCGGCGCCGCACCGAACACGGCCGCCACGGCGTCGGCCCAGGCGCCCGCGGCATCGACCACGGCCCGCGCCTGCACGGCCTCGCCGTCGGCCAGGCGCAGCGTCCAGCGCTCGTTGCTGCGCTGCGCGGCGATGACGTCCGCGCCGGTGCGGAGCTCGCCGCCGCGGGCGCGCATGCCGCGCAGGAAGCCCTGGTGCAGCGCGTTCACGTCGATGTCCTGCGCACCCGGCTCGTGGAGCGCGCCGTGCACCACGTCGGGCCGCAGGCAGCCGACGCGGGCCAGCGCCGCATCGGCGCCCACCCGATCGAGCACGCTGCCGCTGGCCGCCAGCGTGCGCTGCATGGCGTCCAGCAGGGCCTCCTGGCCGTGCGTGGCGAGGTAGAGCACGCCGCGCGGCGCCAGCAGCGGAGCCTGGGTGAAACCGTCCGGCGGCGTCTCGTAGAACGCCCGGCTGGCCCGCGTCAGCGCACGCACGGCCGGCGGGCCGTAGCTCTCCATGAACATGGCCGCCGAACGGCCGGTGGCGTGGTAGCCGGGCTGGGTTTCGCGCTCCAGCAGCAGCACGCTGCGCTCGCCGGCCAGCTGCCAGGCAAGCGATGCACCGGCGATGCCGGCGCCGACGATGGCGACATCAAATTCTCTCATACGAGAATTCTCACATGCGAGAATCGTGCCGGCAACCCCTGCAACAGAAACGATGCCCAAGCTTCGAACGACGAGCCGTCCGCCCGCCCGCACGACAGCAGCCGCCTTGCCCGACCGCGAGCGCGTCGGCGAGCGCCTGCGGGCCATCCGCAAGCGGCACGGGCTGACGCTCGGGGCGTTGTCCACCCGCTCGGGCGTCGCGCTGTCGACCTTGTCGAAGATCGAGCTCGGCCAGATCTCGGTGAGCTACGAGAAGTTCGCGGCGGTCGCGCGCGCGCTCGACGTGGACATCGCCTCGCTGTTCGATCCGCGCGCCGAAGCGGTGCCGGCCGCGGGCCGCCGGCCGGTGGTCGTGCGCACCACGCTGGACGCCGCGCCCCGCTACGACGCCGAGAACTACGACTACCGCATGCTCGCCACCGCGTTCCCGGCCAAGCGCATGACGCCGCTGCACGGCATCGTCGTCGCGCGGCAGATGGCGCAGTTCCCCGACTACATCCGCCACCCGGGGCAGGAGTTCGTGATGGTGCTGTCGGGCCGCGTGCGCATCCACTTCGAGACCGGCGAGGTGGTYGACCTCGCCCGCCAGGAGTCGGCCTACTTCGACAGCGGCGTCGGCCACGTGTACCTGTCCACCAGCAAGGCCGACGCGCGCGTCGTCGTGGTGATGACGGAGTGAGGAGCGAGGCGCAACCCGGCCGGGCCCATCGTCATTCATGTGGATGGCGCCGCCCCGCAGCGTGAGCAGAATGAGGCGCTTGCAGGGAGAGCCTCCACATGAGTCATGACATCGCGTCGCAGCGCCGGCGCCTGCTGCTGTTGTCCGGCCTGGGCGGGTCGGCGCTGTCTGCCGGGCCGGCCCGTGCCGAGACCGAGCTGGCCTTCGGTGGCCACCACCCGCCCAGCCTGGACACCCGGCTCACGCGTGGCTACGGCGTGCGCCATCCCTTCGTCGGTGCCGGCATGGGCTTCGTCGCGCTGCCGTCGCTGGTGGCGGCGGTGTCGAACGCCGGCGGCATCGGCGTGCTGGGCAATGGCATCGAGCCGCCGCCCGGCACGCAGGCGCTGATCCAGTCGATCAAGGCCATGACGGCGCGGCCCTTCGGCGTGGATTTCATCTTCGACGACTCGGCGTTCGGACCGCTGGTGACGCAGGCGCACATCGATGTCTGCATCGCCGAGCGGGTGCGCCTGGTGGTGTTCCACATGAACGTGCCGCCGCGGGCCTGGGTCGACCGGCTGCATGCGGCGGGCGCCCGGGTGTGGATGCAGGTGGCCTCGGTGCCGCAGGCGCTGGAGGCGGGCGCCGCCGGGATGGATGCGGTGATCGCCCAGGGCTCGCAGGCGGGCGGACACAACAAGAGCGGCACGCGCACGCTGAAGCTGCTGCAGCAGGTGGTCCACGCGGTGCGGCCGTTGATGGTGCTGGCCTCGGGCGGCATTGCCGATGGCCAGGGCGTGGTCGACGCCTTGTCCCACGGGGCCGATGGCGTCTGGGTGGGCACGCGGTTGGTCGCGTCGAGCGAGGCGCATGCGCATCCGGAATACAAGCGCCGCATCGTCGAAGCCCGCGGGCACGCTACCGTCACGACCACGCTGTTCGGGCCGGAATACCCCGGGCGGCCGTACCGCGTGCTGCGCAACCGGGTCGTCGATGAATGGGCCGGCAGGGAAGGGCAGGTGCCGAACCCGCCGCCGCCGCCGGCCGTCATCGGCAGCACGCTGCTGTTCCCGTTGACGCTGAAGCAGAACTACAGCATGCCCAAGTTCAGCGCCATCGTGCCGACGCCGGAAACGACCGGCGACTTCGAGGAGATGGGGCTGCCGGCCGGCTCGGAGAGCGTGAAGTTCATCAAGCGGGTGCAGCCGGCGGCCGAGATCGTGCGGGAGATGATGGAAGAAGCGCAGGCGCTCATCCGGGCGGCTTGACCGCAGCCGCTCAGCCCTGCGCAGCGCCTGGGTGCCTGGCGATCTGCCGCGGCGTCTGCCCGAGGAATCGCTTGAGCGAATGCGTCAGGTGGGCCTGGTCGGTGAACTCGAGTTCGGCGGCCACCTGCGACGGTGCCTGCCCCAGGCGCAGCAGCCGCGCGGCCTCGTGGGCCCGGGCGATCTGCTGGAAGGCCTTCAGGCCGAGGCCGGTGACCTCGGCGAAGTGGCGCTGGATGCTGCGCTCGTCGAGCCGCTGGCGCGCGCCCTGCAGCGCGCGCGAGACCACCGGGTCACGCTCCAGCAGGCCCTTGCGCGCCAGCGCGGACACGAATTCTTCGACGTTGTCGAAGCGGGGCACCTCGAAGCGTTCGGGGCCGATCCAGACACTGCGATCCGCCTCCACCGGGCATGGCACGCCCTGGTTGAAGGTCAATCGCCCCGGCAGGCGGGGCATGTAGACCTCGGGCTTGAAGGCGATCGTCAGCATCTCGTCGCCAGCCTGGCTGTCCACCGCGAGGGGTGCTGCGATCTGCCCGGTCTGGATGACCATCAGCGGGCCGCCGCCGCGGCGCAGGAACAGCAGGTCCCAGGAGCCGTCGGGCAGCGCCACCTCGCGCGTGTCGCCGGCGTAGCGGGCGCTGCGGACCTTCGCCACCAGGGGCGAGTCCGCCACACGCTCTTCTTCAGTGATCGTTCCTTCCGTGGGGGGCATCCTGTGGCGCCTGCAGTCCGACGAAGAAGCGGCGCAGGTCATCGGCGACGAGGTCGGGGTCGGTCTCGCTGGCGAAGTGGCCGCCGCGCGGCATCTCGGACCACTGTAGCACCCGGGTGTGCGAGCGGGCGACGAAGCGGCGGACCGAGCGGAAGTCGTTCGGGAACACGGCCACCGCGGTCGGCGTGGGGTTGGGCAGCTCGCGGTAGCCGGCACCGCTGGCAGCGTTGGCCAGGTAGAACTCCGCGGCCTGCCCGCCGGTGCCGGTGAACCAGTACAGCGACACGTGCGTCAGGAAGCGATCGCGGTCGACCTCGGCGCTGCGCTCGCCTTCGAAGCCGAAGAACAGCTCGGCATTCCACGACAGCAGCGCGGCCGGCGAATCGACCAGCCCGTAGGCCAGCGTGCCGGGGCGCTTGGACTGGATGTCGACATAGCCGGCGTACTTGCGGAAATGGTCCAAGGTCTTGAACCCTTCCATCTCGAACGCCGACAGCCCGTCCATCTCGCCGGGGCTGCCGTTGGGGAAGGCGAAGACCTGCTGCAGGTGGACGCCGACCAGGCCCTCGGGCGCGAGGATGCCCAGCTCGCGCGCGATCAACGCGCCCACGTCGCCGCCTTGCGCGCCATAGCGGGTGTAGCCCAACCTCTTCATCAGCGTGTCCCAGGCGGCCGCGGTGCGGGCCGCGTCCCAGCCGGTGGCGGCCAGCGGCGACGACAGCCCCATGCCCGGCACCGACGGGATCACCAGGTCGAAAGCGATCGAGGCATCGAGGCCATGGCTGCGCGGGTCGGTGAGCGGGCCGATCAGGTCCAGGTACTCGGCCGGCGAGCTGGGCCAGCCGTGCGTCAGGATCAACGGGAAGGCGTTGGGCTCCTTCGACTTCACGTGGATGAAATGGAGGGTCTGGCCGTCGATCTCGGTGATGAACTGCGGATGGCGGTTCAGGCGCGCCTCCTGGGCGCGCCAGTCGAATCCGTCGGCCCAGTACGCGGCCAGCTCGCGCACCAGCGCCAGCGACTGGCCATGGCCGAAGCCCGGGTCCACCGGTTGCGGCCAGCGCGTGGCCGCAAGGCGGCGCTGCAGGTCGACGATCCGCGCTTGCGGGATCTCGATGCGGAACGGGCGGATCGCGGTGTTCGTCGTGTTCATCATGGCTCCTGGCGGTGATCAGTGGTGAGGGCTTCACTGTCTCGCAACGCCGCCCGGCGATCTTGTAGAAATCCGACGCCGCAGGTAGTCCCCACAATTGCCGCTTGGATCGCTTCTTGCTACCGTCCCCAGCTTCACTGAACACGGACTGCAGAGCATCACATGTCAGGAAGTATTTTCCCGAGGCCCATCGGCCGCTCCCTGCTGGCCGCCGCCGCGATCGTCGCGGGCGCCTCGTTCGCAAGCGGCGCCGCGGCGCGCGACCTCGTGGTGGCGCTGAAGACCGAGCCCACCTCGATGGACCCGCAGTACCACGCGCTGACGCCGAACATCCAGCTCTCGCAGACGCTGTTCGAACCGCTGGTCTGCGTCGATGCCGATCTCAAGCCCGAGCCCTGCCTCGCCGAATCCTGGAAGGCCGACGGCCGGGTCTGGACCTTCAAGCTGCGGCCCAACGTCAAGTTCTCCGATGGCACGCCGATGACCTCGGCCGACGTGCTGTTCACGATGGACCGCGTGCCCAAGGTGCCCAACAGCCCGTCGTCGTTCAAGGTCTACCTGCAGAAGGTCGAGAAGATCGAGGCGCCCGATCCGCTGACGGTGCGCATCACGACGACCGAGCCGTACCCGCTGCTCGCGATCAACATGGTGGGCCTGCCCATCATGTCGGCCAAGGCCGCCGCCGGCTCGGCCCCCGAAGGCAAGACCACCACCGAGCTGAACGCCGGCACCGGCCTGGTGGGCACCGGCCCGTACAAGTTCGTCTCGTGGAAGCGCGGCTCGGAGATCATCTTCGAGCGCAACCCGCACTACTGGGGCAAGGCACCGGCCTGGGACAAGGTGATCTACCGGCCGATCAGCAACCCGGCCGCGCGCGTCGCCGCGCTGCTCGCCGGCGATGTCGACCTCGCCGAGGATCCGCCCACCGACGACCTGGAGCGCTTGCGCAAGGAGCCCAAGCTGACGGTGGAGACCAAGGCATCGAACCGCGTCATCTACGTGGCCCTCGACCAGAACGGCGACAGCACGCCGGGCATCA
Source organism: Rhizobacter sp. P3_C12 (assembly GCF_056402735.1). Lineage (NCBI taxonomy): Bacteria > Pseudomonadati > Pseudomonadota > Betaproteobacteria > Burkholderiales > Sphaerotilaceae > Rhizobacter > Rhizobacter sp. P3_C12. The sequence goes on along the minus strand of NZ_JBFUGW010000032.1, from coordinate 15,780 downwards.
CCGCCACTTCCGGCGGGCCTGTGGCCAAGAACCCGCTGCTCGACAAGCGCGTGCGCGAAGCGCTGTCGCTGGCTGTCGACCGCACGGCGCTGGTCTCGCGCACCATGGGTGGCGTGGCCACGCCGGCCGCGCAGCTGCTGCCGTACCCGATGTCCGGTGCCAGCAAGAACCTCGTCACCGCGGCCAAGCCCGATCCCGAGAAGGCCAAGGCGCTGCTGAAGGAGGCCGGCTACCCCGACGGCTTCACGCTGGTACTGGGCACGCCGAACGGGCKCTACATCAACGACAGCAAGGTCGCGCAGACGCTGGCCGCCATGTGGACGCGCATCGGCGTCAAGACCTCGATCGACGCCAACGCGCCGGCCGTGTTCTTCAAGAACCGCGACACCTACACGTACAGCGCCTACCTCGCCGGCTGGGGCACCGCGACGGGGGAAATGTCGAACACGCTGATCGCGCTGCTGGTCACGCCCGACAAGGACAAGGGGCTGGGCACCACCAACCGCGCCCGCTACTCGAACCCGGCGATGGACAAGCTGGTCGCCGAGGCGTCCGCCCAGATGGACGACGCCGCACGCGCCGCGACGCTCGCGAAGGCCAGCGAACTCGCGATGGCCGATTTCGCGATGCTGCCGATCCACTTCGAGCACTCGGTGTGGGCGATGAAGAAGAACGTCAGCTTCAAGGGCCGCGCCGACCAGCAGACGATGGTCCAGTACGCGGTGCCGGCCAAGTGACCGGCGTGAGGGCAGGGCAGTACCGGGCACGCTGATGTCGGCTTTCATCATCCGCCGCCTGCTGCAGGCGGTTCTCGTGATGGCCGTCATGTCGGGCCTGGTCTTCGTCGGCCTCTACGTGGTCGGCGACCCGGTCTCGATGATGGCCAGCGCCGAGGCCACCGAGCAGGACCGCGCCGAGATCCGCGCCAGCTTCGGGCTCGACAAGCCGCTGTGGCAGCAGTACGGCATCTTCATGTCGCATGCGCTGCGGCTCGATTTCGGCAAGAGCTTCCTGACCGGGCAGTCGGCGATGGGCCTGATCCTGGAGCGCATGCCGGCCACGCTGGAGCTCGCGCTGGTCTCGATGGGCCTGTCGGTGCTGGTGGGCATTCCGCTGGGCATCTGGGCGGGCCTGCGGCCGCAGGCGCTCAGCACGCGCGGCATCATGGCGGGCTCGGTGCTCGGCTTCTCGCTGCCCAACTTCTGGGTCGGGCTGATGCTGATCATGGTGTTCGCGGTGCAGCTCGGCTGGCTGCCGGCCAGCGGGCGCGGCGCCACGGTGCACCTCGGGCCGCTCGACCTCAGCGTGCTGACGCTCGACGGCTGGTCGCGCCTGCTGCTGCCGGCCGTGACGATCGCGCTCGCGAAGAGCGCGCTGATCATCCGCGTGACGCGCGCCGCCACGCGCGAGGCGCTGCCGATGGATTACATCAAGTTCGCGCGCGCCAAGGGCCTGGGCTGGGGGCGCATCCTGCGGGTGCACCTGCTGAAGAACATCATGGTGCCGATCGTCACGGTCGGCGGGCTGGAGTTCGGCCAGGTGGTCGCGTTTGCGGTCGTCACCGAGACCATCTTCGCGTGGCCCGGCATGGGCAAGCTGCTGCTCGATTCGATCATCACGCTCGACCGGCCGGTGGTCGTCGCCTACCTGATCCTGATCGTGTTCTTCCTCGTGATGCTGAACCTGCTGGTGGACGTTCTCTACTCGGTGCTCGACCCGCGCGTGCGGCTGCAGGGGGCCAAGGCATGACCGCCGAAGCACTGGCGCCCCCGCTGCCGCCGTCCCTTCCTCCGCCCGAGACGCCGTGGCAGCGCCTGCGCCGCGAGTTCATGGCCGACCGCCTGGCGCTGTTCGGCCTGGCCTTGCTGGCCCTCGCGCTGTTCGCCGCCGTGTTCGCGCCGTGGATCGCGCCGCAGAACCCGTACGACATCGGCAAGCTCGACATCTTCGACTCGAAGCTGCCGCCCGGCAGCCGCGACGCCGCCGGCACGATGACSTACTGGCTGGGCACCGACGGCCAGGCGCGCGACCTGCTGTCGGCCATCCTCTACGGCCTGCGCACCAGCCTGCTGGTGGGCGGCGTCTCGGTCGCGGCGGCGCTGGCCATCGGCAGCGCGGTCGGGCTGGCGGCCGCCTAYTTCGGCGGGTGGATCGATGCGCTGCTGATGCGCATCGTCGACATCCAGCTGTCGTTCCCGGCCATCCTGGTCGCGCTGATCCTGCTGGCCATCCTCGGCAAGGGCGTCGACAAGGTGATCCTCGCGCTCGTCATCGTGCAGTGGGCCTATTTCGCGCGGGCCGCGCGCGGCGCCGCGCTGGTGGAGCGCGCGAAGGAATACATCGAGGCCGCGCAATGCATGTCGCTCGGCTGGCCGCGCGTGCTGCTGCGCCACATGCTGCCCAACTGCCTGCCGCCGCTGATCGTGATCGCCACCATCGACCTGGCGCACGCCATCGCGCTGGAGTCGACGCTGTCCTTCCTCGGCGTCGGCGTGCCGGTGACGGAACCCTCGCTCGGCATGCTGATTGCCAACGGCTACGAGTTCCTGCTGTCGGGCAACTACTGGATCTCGTTCTTCCCGGGCATCGCGCTGGCGCTGGCGATCGTCGGCATCAACCTGGTCGGCGACCACCTGCGCGACATCCTGAACCCACGCAACGCACACTGAAACATGACCGTCCTCGACGTCCAGGGCCTGCAGACCCACTTCTTCACGCACGGCGGCGTGGTGAAGGCGGTCGACGGCGTCGACCTGCGCATCGAGGCCGGCGAGGTGCTCGGCCTGGTCGGCGAATCGGGTTCGGGCAAGAGCATCACCGGCTTCTCGATCCTCGGGCTGATCGATCCGCCCGGGCGCATCGTCGGCGGGCACATCCGCTACCTCGGCCAGGAATTGGTGGGAGCGACCGAGCGCCGGCTGCAGGCGCTGCGCGGCAAGGAGATCGCGATGATCTTCCAGGATCCGATGATGACGCTGAACCCGGTGCTGCGCGTCGACACGCAGATGGTCGAGGCGATCCACGCGCACGAGAAGGTGAGTGCGCAGGCGGCGCTCGCGCGAGCCCGCGACGCGCTCGCGATGGTCGGCATCCCGTCGCCCGACGAGCGCCTCAAGGCTTATCCGCACCAGCTCTCCGGCGGCATGCGCCAGCGCGTGGCGATCGCGATCGCGCTGCTGAACCGCCCGAAACTCCTGATCGCCGACGAGCCGACGACCGCGCTCGACGTGACGATCCAGGCGCAGATCCTGTACGAGGTGCAGAGGCTGTGCCGCGAGACCGGCACCGCGATGATGTGGATCACGCACGACCTGGCGGTGGTGTCGGGCCTGGCCGATCGCATCGCGGTGATGTATGCGGGCCGCATCGTCGAGAGCGGTGCGACGGCCGACGTGATCGGCAACCCTTCTCACCCGTACACGCGCGGCCTGATCGATTCGATCCCGACGCGCGCCACGCACGGCACGCTGCTGCGGCAGATCCCCGGCATGACGCCTTCGCTGCTGAACCTGCCGCAGGGCTGCGCCTTCCGGCCGCGCTGCGGCCACGCCACCGACGCGTGCCTCGCGGTGCCGCAGGCCGAGCCCGGCCCCGCGGGCAAGACGGTGCGCTGCTGGAACCTGCTGACGACCGAGCCGGCCTGAGGACCGCATGGAAACCCTCCTCGAACCCACTCCCGCGAGCAAGGTCGGCACCGTCGCGCCGCTGCTGCAACTGCGCGGCGTCTCCAAGCGCTTCGTGCAGGACATCGACCTGGCCGCGCGCATCGCCAACCTGCTGGGAGCCGGCCACCGTGCGTCGGTGGTGCATGCGGTGGCCGATGTCGACCTCGAGATCCGGCCCGGCGAGGTGATCGGCGTGGTCGGCGAATCCGGCTGCGGCAAGTCGACGCTGGGCCGCGTGGTCGCCGGCATCACGCCGCCGACCGAGGGCAGCGTCAGCTTCCTCGGCAAGCCGGTGGAAGCGATGGACGCCGCCGAGCGCCGCGCCTGGGGGCTGGGCGTGCAGATGATCTTCCAGAACCCGATGGCCTCGCTGAACCCGCGCATGCGGGTGCTGGACATCGTCGGCGAGGCGCCGGTGGTGCACGGGCTGGTGAAAGCATCGCAGAAGGCGGAGTATGTCGAGGGGCTGATGCGCCAGGTGGGGCTGGACCCCGGCTACGCGCAGCGCTACCCGCACCAGTTCTCGGGCGGGCAGCGCCAGCGCATCGGCATCGCGCGTGCGCTGGCCCTGAAACCGCGGCTGATCGTGTGCGACGAGGCGGTGGCGGCGCTCGACGTGTCGATCCAGGCGCAGGTGCTCAACCTGTTCCTCGCGCTGCGCCGCGAGTTCGAGCTGACCTACCTCTTCATCAGCCACAACCTGGGCGTGGTGGGGCACGTGTCGGACCGCGTCGTGATCATGTACCTGGGCCGCATCGTCGAGGTGGCCCCGACCGAGACGATCTTCAGCGCGCCCAACCACCCCTACACGCAGGCGCTGCTGGCCGAGCTGCCGAGGCTCGACACCGCGCGCCGTGCCTACCTGCCCATCCAGGGCGAGCTGCCGTCGCCGCTGGCGCCGCCGCCCGGTTGCGCCTTCCATCCGCGCTGCCCGCATGCGCTGCCGCGCTGCAAGGTCGAGGCGCCGGTGTTGCGCACCCTGCAGACGGGCCACACCAGCGCGTGCCACCTCAACGATGCCGTGACATGACCGAACCCATTGCACCCTTCACGCTGCGCCTGCCCGAAGGCGACGCGGTGCCGCTCATCTGCGATTCGCCGCACAGCGGCGTGCAGTACCCCGACGATTTCAACCACGTCGTGCCCTTCGAGCAGCTGCGCGGCGCCGAGGACACCGACGTGCACGTGCTGTGGCAGGCGCTGCCCTCGGTCGGCGCCACGCTGCTGGCGGCGAACTTCCCGCGCGCCTACATCGACCCGAACCGCGACATCGACGACATCGATCCCGACATGCTGGCCGAGCCCTGGCCGACGCCGCTGCGCCCGAGCGAGAAGACGCGCCTGGGCATCGGCCTGATCTGGCGCGACGCGGGCAAGAGCGGCAAGTGGCCGATCTACGCCCGCAAGCTGCCGGTGGCCGAGGTGCAGCAGCGCATCGCCCGCTACCACGCGCCGTACCACGCCGCGATGCGCGAGCAGATCGAGGCGGCGCATGCGCGCTTCGGCGCGGTGTGGCACCTGAACCTGCATTCGATGCCCGCCGATTCGTACGAGGGGCTGCAGATCCAGAGCGACCATCCGCTCGCCGATTTCGTGCTGGGCGACCGCGACGGCAGCACCGCCGCGCCCGAGTTCACCGCGCTGGTGGCCGAGGCGCTGCGCCGGCGCGGCTTCAGCGTGGCGCTGAACGACCCGTTCAAGGGTGTCGCGCTGATCGCGCGGCTCGGCAGGCCAGCCGAGCGCCGCCACAGCCTGCAGGTGGAGATCCACCGCGGGCTCTACATGAACGAGACGACGCGCGAGCGCAGTGCCGGCTTCCCCGCCTTGCAGGCTGCGCTCACCGCCGTCTCCCGTGAGATTGCCGACTACGTGAAGGACCAGGTCACATGACGCTCATCGCCGAGATCGAAGACAAGCACGCCGAGTTCACCGCGCTGCGCCGCGACATCCACGCGCACCCCGAACTGGCTTTCAAGGAGACGCGCACCTCCGACCTGGTGGCCGAGCGCCTGGCGGCCTGGGGCATCGAGGTGCACCGAGGCCTCGGCCAGACCGGCGTGGTGGGCGTGCTGCACGGCACGCGCGGCCCGGGCGAGCGCGCGATCGGCCTGCGCGCCGACATGGATGCGCTGCCGATGCCGGAGCACAACCGTTTTTTGCATGCCTCGAAGGCGCCGGGCCGCATGCACGGCTGCGGGCATGACGGACACACCGCGATGCTGCTGGGCGCGGCGCATTACCTGTCGACGCACCGCGATTTCGAAGGCACCGTGAACTTCATCTTCCAGCCGGCGGAGGAGGGCGGCAACGCCGGCGCCAAGGCGATGATGGACGACGGCCTGTTCACCCGGTTCCCGTGCGACGAGATCTACGGCATCCACAACATGCCGGGCTTCGAGGCGGGGCATTTCGCGTTCCGCAAGGGGCCGACGATGGCGTCGAGCAACCGCTTCGACATCATCGTGCGCGGCACCGGCGGGCATGCGGCGCAGCCGCACAAGGCGGTCGACACGATCGTCATCGCGGCCGAGATGGTCGGTGCGCTGCAGACGCTGATCTCGCGCCACAAGAACCCGATCGACGTGGCGGTGGTGAGCGTGACGCAGATCCATGCGGGCGATGCCTACAACGTGCTGCCGGGCGAGGCGGTGATCCGCGGCACGGTGCGCACCTTCAGCACCGAGGTGCTGGACGAGATCGAGGCCAACATGCGGCGCATCGCCGAAGTGCTGCCGCAGGTGCACGGCGGCAGCGGCGAGCTGAAGTTCCACCGCGCCTACCCGCCGCTGGTGAACTGGGACGCGCAGACCGATTTCGCGATGAAGGTGGCGCAGGACACCTTCGGCGCCGACAAGGTCGACGGCAACACGCCGCAGCACGGCGGCGCCGAGGATTTCTCGTTCTACCTGCAGAAGGTGCCGGGCACCTACCTGTTCGTCGGCAACGGCGGCGGCGGCCACCGCGAGTCCACCTACCACGGCATGGGGCCGTGCGAGCTGCACAACCCGAACTACGACTTCAACGATGCGTTGCTGCCGGTGGGCGGGACGTATTGGGTGCGGTTGGTGGAGGCGTTCTTCGCGCGGGGGTGAGATGGCTTCGGGCTGGTGTTGACAGGCCTTAGTGAAGCGCGGGGTGGTGCATCACGGCAAACCGCTCCGACAAGGCCGTCAGCCGCTTGTCCAGCGTCCACAACTCGGTGCCCGGCATCATCAGGGTCGATGCCAGGAGCGTGATGTCGATCAGGCCGCAACCCAGCCCGAACAGACCTTCACTCTCCACGAAGGCCAGCACCTCCCGCATGCTGGCTTGCTGAGCCGGCTGAAGCCGCGCCAGGTCGGCAAGGGTTTGCGTTCGAGACGGTGGGGTTCCGCAGGCCAGTTCGCCCAGGATCATCGGATGGATCAGCACCAGGTCCATCGCAAGCAGGTTCATCAAGGCGGCATTGCGCTGCCGAAAATGAGCGACCCACACCGATGTGTCGACGAGCACCCGCATCACCGGCGGGCACCCTCGCGTCGCCGGGGAATGTCTTGCATGTCCGGCAGCGTCGATCCCAGTGCAGAGAGGCGCTTGGCGGCCTGCACCCGCACAAAGGTCTTGATGGCTTCGCGGAACAGGTCGGCCTTGTCCATGTCCGGTTCGGCGACTTCAAGGGCCTCTTGGTACAGCGCATCGTCGATGGTCACGGTCGTTCGCATGGCATCCTTTCAGCATCAAAAACGATGCCATTCTGAATCAATCTTGACACCAATTCAATGGGGTGGATGCAGGCGCCAAGCCTGCTTCTTCAATGGGGGGTGAGCGGAAATTGCAGCCTGCGACCGCGATTCCTGACAATTATCGATAATCGAGTTCGATTCGTTGAATTTGTTCGGATCGACAATTATTCTCTTGCTTCAGCCTGAGTCGACCTGACCGGCTGCCAGCCCTGGGGAGGGATGCCATGAGCAAGAACGCCAACTGCCGGGTCGATGACCCGGCCCAGCATCGAGCACGCGGGCGCCACGGCCCGCCGTGCGGCGGGCTTCCCCCGCATCGCCAGTAAATCCATTCCGGGGTGAATCCGTTCGGGGCAGGTGTGCTCGGGAGAGCCGCTGCCTGAATGCGCCACCACGCCTGCTTCGCAAGCTTCGGGAGGGCCGCCATGAGCGCCAAGGTCTCCGTCGTGATCCCCACCTACAACCGGGCCGAGGACGTGGTGCGCGCAGCGCGTTCCGCGCTGGCCCAGACGCTGCCGCCGCACCAGGTCATCGTGGTCGACGATGGCTCCACCGACAACACCGCCGAACTGGTGCGCGAGCTGCCGGCCCCGGTGCAATACATCCCCAAGCCCAACGGCGGTGTGTCCAGCGCAAGAAACACGGCGTTCCCGCAGGTGACCGGCGACTACGTGGCGCTGCTCGATTCGGATGACCACTGGGATCCGCGCTGGCTGGAGACTGCGGTGCACACCATCGAAGCGGTGCCCGGCGCCGGCGCCGGCGCGGCCTGCTGCACCCGCGCGCGCGGCGTGCGCCCCGACGGCTCGGAGATCGGCATCGCGCCGCCCAAGCCCGGGGTGGTGAACGGCATGCTGCGCCTGCCCGACCTGCTGATGGGGGGCATGATGGGCTCCAACGTCGTGCTGCGCACCGAGGCGCGCAATGCAGCAGGCGACTTCGACACCACGTTGAAGACCGGCGAGGACATCGACTTCGCGCTGCGCGTGGCGGTGTCCACCACCATCGTCGAGGTGGCGCAGCCGCTGGTGAACGTGACCAGCACGCCGGGCTCGCTCAGCAGGAACATCAACACCGGCAACCGCCTGAAGGTGTATGCCAAGTTCGAGCAAGAGCATCCGGAGGAGGCCCGCCATTTCGCCAAGGAGTTTCGCGACGCGCGGGTGGCCACCACGCTCGGTTACGCCCGCGACCTGATGTGGGCTCGCCAACTGCCGGCGGCGCGCGAGCGGCTGCGCGAATCGTGGCGCTACCGACCCACGGTGGAAGCCGCCAAGCTGGCAGTCAAGCTGGTGGTGCTCAGTGTGCTGGGGCGTGGGCGCACCCAGGGCTGACTTTCCGGCAGCGAACACGAGAGTTCAATCCAGGCCAGTCTTCCCTGGTGCCCAGTACGCCTTGGTCGAGACGCGAGACGAAGCGACGCCCGAGTCCTTCAGTGCTCGGCGCAGGCGCTGGATGGTCGAGGCTTTGCCTGTCAGCACGAAGGTCGAGCCGGTGGCCGCGAGGGCTGGCAGGCGCTGCTCGATGCCTTCCAGGTGTGCGTCGTTGTCCTTGCCCTCGAACAACTCTGCCGCCTCCAGATGCAGCCGAACCACCGCCTCGCGGGCAGGGGCAGCGGCTTTCACTTCGAACAGGCACGGCAGGGTCGCAGGGCGGGGAGGGCCACCGAGCGCGAGCGCATGTGCCAGCCCGATAGAAGTCTCGTCGCCAATCACGACAGGCAGGCGCGCATCGCCGACATCGAGCGATGCCCGCGGCCCGAAGACATCGCACGCATCGCCGAGACCGACAACGCGGACCCACGCGCTGCCCGGCCCGTGGCCATGCGCATACCCGAGGATCCGCGTCCGCCCTGCCGCCGCGTCCCACTCGATCGGCGTGAAGGTCCGCGCGACGAAGGCCGATCCCATCGCGATCTGCACCTTCTGCCCCGGCACCCACTGCAGGCCCTTGAACTCCGGACTCTCCAGCGTGATCAGCCGGAAACCCTCGGCGACGGGCTCGACCTCGACGACCCGCGCCTGCTTCATCAGCATGCGCATCAGCGAACGGCCCCAGCTCATCGCGTGAACACGCTGAACTCGTTGCACTGGTAGAGGAAGCGGCGCGCCAGCGTCCGGGCAACGCGGCCCGTGCTCAATGAATCCATGGTCTCGTGTGCTCCAAAGGGTGTTGGCGCATCGTAAAGAGGGGCTCTCGCGAGCGCATTGCGCGGCAATGCCAGAATCTTCGGAGATCCTGCCAATCGTCATCGCCCCCATGCCCCTTCTGAATGAGCTTGCCGCCGACTGGGCGGATCCGGATCTCGTGCCGCGCCCGGTGCTGAGCATCAGTGCCGTGTTCGAGGGCTCCGGCCAGCGGCATGAAATGGATTTCCACAGCCACCGCAAGGGCGAGCTGCTGTTGCTGATGCGCGGGGTGCTGACCTGCGAGGTGCAGGGCGGCCTCTGGTTCGTGCCGCCGCAAGGGGCGATCTGGATACCCGGTGGCGTGTCGCACAAGGTGACCGGTGCCGGCGAGATGGAGGGCTACGTCGTCTTCATCGAGCCGGCGGTGGCGACGAATCTCCCGACGGCCTGCTGCGCGGTGTCGACCACGCCGCTGCTGCGCGAGCTGGTGATCCGCTGCTCGACACTGCCGACGCTCTATGCGGAGCTGGGCATGGGCAGGCGCGTGACCGAGCTGCTGGTCGATGAGCTCGCTGCAGCGCCCACCGGCAACCTGCACCTGCCGATGCCGATCGATCCCCGCCTGCGCAAGATCGCCGAGATGATGGTCGACGACCCGGCCGACCGCGGAACGACGCAGAGCTGGGCGCGGCGCGTCGGCCTGAGCGAGCGGTCGTTGGCGCGCCTGCTCGCCAAGGAGACCGGCATGAGCTTCGGCCGCTGGCGCCAGCACCTCCACATGATGCTGGCGGTGAAATGGCTGGGCACGGGCTCGCCGGTCCGGGAGGTGGCGGAGCGGCTGGGCTACGAAAGCTCGGGCAGCTTCGTGACGATGTTCCGCAAGGCGATGGGGACCACACCGGGGCGGTATGTCGCGCAGTGAGTCCGTGTCACGACGCCCGTAGCGTTCACTGGCCCTGGGTCTTCGTCGGCGGATACACCAGCTCATCCCGAGCCGGCGAGTACCGCGCACCGTCCTTCGCCGCACGCTGCAGCTCCGCACCCCTGAACCGTCCGGTTCCCCACCAGAGGCAGGCCCGTGTGGAAGTGCACCGCATCGTCGTCCAGCCGGCGAGCATCTCCGGGCCCGTCATTTCGATGCCCTGGCCGCCCTCGACCGCCAGGGCCTGAAACGCGGCGATCCTGCTGCGCAGCAAGGCCACGCCGTCCTCGGCCTGCTCAGATTGCTCCACCTTCTCGGTGGACGTCGGGATGTGTCGCATGCCGCCAAGCATGAACATCAACTCGATCGGATCGGCACCAAGTCCGATGGATGCCGCACCGAACGGTGGTGCCTCGGACCCTAGACTGGAYGCGTTCCAACTCCCGATCCAGGACATGCTTTCAAGCCACACCCCACGCCTGCGCGAGTTGCCGGATGGTGCCGAGCTGGCGCGAAGCCTGCACGTCCGCGCCGGCGTGGGCATCGCGGCCCACGTGCTGCAAGGGCAGGGCCTGGAGATCCTGCGCATGCGCGTGGATCAGCCCGCGCTGATCCTCGTCGACCGGGGCATCAAGGCCATCCGCACGGCGCGAGGTGCTTCCGTCCGGGCCGTGCGGGGGCAGGGCGTGACGCTCGGCGGCAACCAGACCGTCGACTTCACGAACTCGGTGCCGGACGGCACGCACTACGAGGCGCGCTGGCTGTTGTTCGATGACGCGCTGCTGGCCGACGCCCACTACCTCGGCATGGCCTCGCAGGTCGAGCCACCGGGCAAGACGCCGGCGTCGGCGCAGCTGCTGCGACGGGTTCCGGCGAACCTGGCCGACGCTTTCGATCGGGCCTGTCATGCCCTGGCGCTCGGCGAGGAACTGCCTGACGCCGTGGTGCGCCTGCGCGTGCTGGAGGTGATGCAGTGGCTGCTCGAAGAAGGCATCGTGCTGCGCAGCTCCCCGGTCCATCCGAGCGCCTCGGTCAGGCTGCGCGCGTTGATCGCCGGTCGCCTCGACGAGGCGTGGCCGGCAGGCAGGGTGGCCGGCGACCTGGCGCTGTCCGAGGCCACGCTGCGCCGGCGCCTTGCCGCCGAGGGCACGTCGCTGACCGATCTGCTGGCCGATGCCCGGATGGCCACCGCGCTGACGCTGCTGCAGGCCACGACGCAGTCCGTTTCTCAAATCGCGCTCTCGGTGGGCTATGAATCCCCGTCCCGGTTCGCCGTGCGCTTCAGGCATCGCTTCGGCTTTGCGCCCACGGCCGTCCGCGGCCATGACCGCGCGAGCTGACGCTTTCAACCCCTCTCACATCCACCGACTCCCATGCTCACGATCCACCACCTCGGCCATTCCCAATCCGAACGCATCGTCTGGCTCTGCGAAGAGCTGGGCCTGCCCTACGAACTGCGGCACTACACACGCGAGCCGGTCTCGCTGCTGTCACCCCCCGACCTGAAGGCGCTGCATCCGCTCGGCTCGGCGCCGCTGATCCAGGACGGCGAGCTGTTGCTGGCCGAATCGGCGGCCATCGTCGAATACCTCATCGTCAGGCACGGCGGTGGCCGCTTCAAGCCCGGCCCGGCCCATCCGGACTTCGCATCCTTCCTCTACTGGTTCCATTTCGCCAACGGCAACCTGCAGCCGGCGATGGTCCGCATGATCTTCCTGCGCCGCTTGAATCTCCCCGCGGACCACCCGGTGCTGGTGGCGCTGCAGGGGCGGCTCGGCCGGGTCTTCGCGCTGGTGGAAGCCCGGCTCGGCGAGGCGGCCTGGTTCGCGGGCAGCGAGTTCAGCGCGGCCGACATCATGAGCGTGGTCTCGCTCACCACGATGCGCCTCTTTCAGCCGGTCGATCTCGCGCCTTGTCCGAACATCCGGGGGTACCTGCAGCGCATCGGCGAGCGGCCGGCCTATCGGCGGGCGATGGCCAAGGGAGATCCAGACCTGACGCCGATGCTGAGCTGAGGCATTCCCCTCACGCGACCGTCAGCACGATCTTCCCCTGGATGTGCCCGCGGGCGGCGCGCTCGTGCGCGTGCTGGGCATCCGCCAGCGCGAACGTGCTGTCGATGGCGACGCGTACCGTCCCTGCATCGAGCAGCTTCCCGAACGCCGCGAGCTGCGATCCGCTCGAGCGCACCTGCGTCATCGAGACGGTGATGCCCRGCTCCGCGGCTCGGTCCGCCTCGGAGAAGCCGATGAACACCGGGAACAACGCGCCGCCGCGCTTGAGCGTGCGCAGGAAGCGGCCGGTGGTGGGGCCGCCGAGGGTGTCGACGACCAGGTCGAGATCGCGCGCCACGTCCTCGGGCGCGCTGCGGGTGTAGTCGATGAAGTCGTCCGCCCCGAGTCCGCGCAGGAACGATTCGTGCCTACCCGAGGCCACCGCGATGACGTGCGCGCCTTGCCACTTCGCCACTTGCAATGCCAGGTGCCCGACGCCGCCCGCCGCGCCATTGACGAGCAGCTTCCGGCCGTCGAGCGGCACCGGGTGATGACGCTCCGCTTGAAGCGGGTTGGGTTGATCGTGTCCCAGCTCGATCAGGTACTGCCACGCGGTGAGTCCGGCCATCGGTGCCGCCGCGGCGTGCACGTGATCGATGCCGGCAGGCTTGTGCGCCAGCTCTGACGCTGGCGCCGCGACGTACTCCGCATACGCCGCTCCCTCGCCCTTGAGGCCGGGGAACCGGACCATGCCGAACACCTCATCGCCCACCGCGAAGCGATCGACTTCGCCGGCAACCGCCTCGACGACGCCCGACACGTCCGTCCCGGGAATGACGGGGAAGGGCACCCGCGGCCGCCACTCGGAAGGCAGGTTCCTGTACCCCTCGCGCAAGTACCAGTCGGGCGGGTTGATGCCCACCGCGTGAACGCGAACCAGCACCTCGCCCGGCTTCAGCGCGGGCATCGGGGCATCTTCGCAGCGCAGCACCTGTGGACCACCGAACTCGTGCAGCCGGATCGCCTTCATCGTCTTCGTCGTCATCGCCATCTCCTTCACCGTGTTCACCGCGAATTGCGTTGAAGCGAAGTGTGGATATCCGCCACCCGTTTGATAATCCTTGGGCAACTCACTTGACAAGTGCCATGACGGAACAAATCAGCCTGGAACGCCTGACCGGCATCGTCGCGTTTGCGCGCGCGGCCTCGTACGGCAGCTTCACGGCGGCGGCACGCTCGCTGTCGGTGTCGCCATCGGCCGTCAGCAAGACGATCCAGCGCCTGGAGCAGCAGCTGGGGCTGCGCCTGTTCACGCGAACGACCCGCTCGCTGGTGCTGACGCCGGAGGGGCGCGAGCTGCATGAGCGGGCCCTGGTCCTGCTGCGCGCCGCCGAAGAGGTGGTCCAGTCGGCAGCCGCGGTGCGGGCCGAGYCCTCCGGCACGCTGAAGATCGCCGCGCCGCTGCCCATCGGCACGCGCCTGCTCGCGCCGGCGCTGCCGGAGTTCCGGCGTCGCTACCCGAAGCTCCGCATCGACCTGCGGCTGAACGACCGCTTCGTCAACCTCGTCGAGGAAGGCATCGACGTGGCGATCCGCGTCGGCCAGCTCGCCGACTCGACGTTGATCTCGCGCGGCCTCGCGACGAACCACCTCGGCGCGTACGCATCGCCGGCCTACCTGGCGGCGCGCGGAACGCCACGCAAGCCGGAAGACCTCCGGGATCACGACTGCGTGAATTTCCGCTACCAGACCTCGGGGCAGCCGCTGCGCTGGTTGTTCAAGGTCGGCAGCCGCACGATCGAGTTCACGCCCGAAGCCGCGATCGTGGTGGACGTGAGCGACGCGGTCGTCGAGGTGCTGGCGGCCGGTGGCGGCATCGGCATGACGGCGTCGTGGATCGCGGCCCCGTACGTGGAGCGCGGACTGCTGCTGCCCGTCCTCGGCGAGTTCTCGATCGACCGATCGGCGATCACCGCCGTCTGGCCCGAGAGCCGGCGCGGCAACCCGAACGTCAAGGCGTTCGTCGCGTTTCTGGACGAGCTGTTGAGGCTCCGGGCTGAGCACCCTCTATAGCAACAACAACGATTCGTCGTCTTCGCCGTCCTGCGCGAGTTCCTTGCCCTTGCTGTCACTGTCGCGGCCTGATCCGGAAAGCGATGATGCATCGGCCGATGCAGAGGGTGAAACCTGATTCGTGCCGGCTTTCAGCAAACGGGATTCCACGTCAGGAAGTCTCCTTTCAGCGATCGCCGCACCCATGTGATTTTTCTCACTGCTGGCTCGCGCGATCGTCACTTCAAGCTCTCTCAGCTCTCTGGCGGCTTGGTGCAATGCATCGACCTGCTCTTGATTGCCGGCCGGCCGCGATCGCGCCAGTTCCTGCTGGCTTTCAAGATAGTTGGCCAGTCCTTGGTCCGACATTTCCGTGGGCATGTTGGTATGCCCCATGGAGACCGGCATGCCGCCTGACTGCGTCAGCAGCATGTTCATCGTCAGTCGATTGACACGACCAGTGCCGTCATTGAAGGCATGTTCCGCATCCAGCCTGCGCGCCAGTCTTGCCACGGCGAGCGAGGGTGATTTGCCGCCATCGAGGTCCTCATGGTAGGCATCGAAAAGCGTTTGAATGCGGCGCCGCCAAGCCAGGTCCGATGCCTCCGCCGGGCCGGTCGAGATGCGGCTCCTCCCGTCCCCCGAGGGTTCAACCGACAGCCCCAGTCCTGTGAGATTGGCGCCTGTTTCTCGTGTGATTTCGCTGTCGGTCTGCCAGGTGGCTGGGCCGTTTCGATAGTCGCCTGCCGTGGCGCGACTCGAGAGGAGAGGGGTGACGAGGGTGCGATGCAAACGCGCGTAGTCCCGTGCATCGACAGGGCGCTGTTCATTCAGAACGTCCAGCGCTTGCCGATCTGCATCGAGGAAGCTCGACAGTGCACCGGGCTCGCCTCTGCCGAGGGTCCGCCGGCCCGCTGTTTCTCCGGGGCCCGTGCGGTCATAGACCAACGGACCCGATTCATGATTGGCATGCCTTTCATCCACGAACTCACGCCACTTCTCCGGACCACGGTGGTTCCAACGCTCGGACACCGAGGGTCCGGATGAAGGGCGGGCCACGGCCGACGTGCTGGTGGCATGCGAGGAGACGGCGTCGTGAGCCTGTCCTCGTTCCAACGCGTCCAGTTGCGAATAGACCGGGTTGTGGTCTTGTGACGCATCGTCGACCGGCTCACCCCTGAAATAGTTGTGCGCCCGGTGCATGCCGTAGCCGATACCGGCACCCGCAGCCGCACCGGCCAGGCCGGCCGCAACGGCGGGCGCCGCTGCCAGGCCGGCGGCCACGGCGCCCACCCC